>RDSB01000026.1 GCA_004923195.1 Marinifilum sp. JC120
TCCGGCGGTGGCTTAAAAAGCCGTTGAGCCGATGAGGAGCAGGAGTGCGGATACACCATCAGGGCACATAGATGCCGAATATACGTTTGCATCCACCTCTTAATCAATCCAAGCTTGACTTCTGGGCGGGACCATATACGCCGGAGGCATGCATATGATCGATGCTCTTTCCCCTTGGGGTATTGAAACCCTCGAACGCCATAATGATAAGAATATTCCCGGTAGCCCGGAACGGGCAATCTCACGCTCTGTAATTGAAGACACTGAGAACAGACTTTGGCTCATGGAACGTATTGCCGGAACACAGGTGAATAAACGTTCCGCCATTGCTGAGAATCTGCTGACCTTGCAGAAATCAGGCATGGACTGGCTGCTTCCCTATCAGGAAACCAAGGATGGGCAGGTTATCGCAGAGGTAATGGGCCTCCCTTGGCAGCTCTCGCCCTTTTACGAATCAGACGAACTGCCAAGACCGGAATATGTCTTTGACGCTCAAAGAGGCACAGAACTGGCGAAATTCATTGCCCAGTTGCGTAAACATACAAAGGGTAAAGAGATGCAGGGACAGGACCAATCCTTTGCCCTGATCGAGTATGCCCGCAAACTGGCTGAGACCGTTAAAGAACGGGAACCGACTGTATATAAACGGCTGGAACCGATCTGCGCACGCCTGTTCCCCAAGATGAAGCAATTTTCGCAACTGCCCAAAGCATTCTGCCACGGCGATTTTCATCCCCTGAACGTACTTTGGAAAGGTAAAAAAGTCGGCGCGGTAATCGACTGGGAATTTTCCGGCATGCGTCCTGAAATTTATGACGTGGCAAATATGATCGGTTGCGTGGCCTTTGAGAATCCCGGCGCACTAGGTGAAGGCTTAATCCCGGCCTTCATGGACGGACTTTATGACAATACCGATATCAACGACGACAGTTATGAATCACTTCCCGCCTATATTCCAGCCCTGCGCTTTGCATGGCTTTCCGAATGGCTGCGCAAAAAAGATCACGAAATGGTGGAGATGGAATTAGAATTTATGGAGCTGCTTTTGGCGGTGATGGGATAATTTTTCCACTGGGATCATTTTCGTGACTTCACGAAAATGATCCCTTAATTTTTTTTAGAAACCTTTTTCCAATGGCGGATTAACCAGACTCCCACCGTCAGTCTTGGCAAGCTCCACATCAGCTTCAGCCAGCTTCACAAAACGGTCCTCGACGGACAATCTCTCTTTAGCCAGCCACTGTGCGGCCTGCGGCAGGATGCGGTGTTCCTGCTTGAGGATGCGCTTGCGCAATTCGTCTTCATCTTCACCGGGATAAGCAGGAACTGCCGCCTGAATGATCACCGCGCCGTGGTCCATTTTCTCGTCCACAAAATGCACAGTACATCCGGCTAGTTGAACGCCATATTTCGCAGCATCGCCCTGCCCGTCCACACCGGGAAAGCTGGGCAGGATTGCGGGGTGAATATTGATAATCTTTCCGGGGAATGCATTCAGAAAAACCGGAGTGATAATGCGCATGAAGCCAGCCATGACCACAGCCTCGACTCCGGCATCCTTCAGGATACGCACCATTTCTGTATCGAATTCCTCACGGGAATTAAAATCTTTATGGCTTAGTGCCGCAGTGGGGATGCCGTAAGCTTCGGCCCGTTTCAGGCCGTAAGCGTCAGCCTTATTAGAAAGAACCATCCTGATATCCACGTCAAGGATGTTGTCTTCCATTTTTTCAATAATGGATTGTAAATTCGATCCGCCACCAGATATGAGAACAGCAATAGGAAGACTCATTTTCCTTTTCCCTCCGGGGGCCAAAGAACCTTTTTTTGAGAAAAAAGGTTCTCTGGACTCTCCAAAAAAACTTTTTATCGGGGCTTCGCCGCTTTGTATAATTAATCGTGCTGAAAAATTAGTCCGTTCTCCCATCACACCCCTGCGAAGCTCTATTAAAACGTCTTTGAAAGAGAGGGGATGGGGTCTGGGGAAGGGGAGAGAAAAAAAGAGGACCGCAAGCGGTCCTCTTTTAATAATTACTCAGCAGCTTCCTGCACCAGTACATCGACCAGTGCGGGTATGGTGTAATCTTCGGGCTGAATATCCGGCTCATAACCGAACCCTTCGAGGGTCTTGGCGGTGATGGGCCCGATGCAGGCGATTTTCACACTCTCTTTATATTTATGAAAAACTTCCGGCTCAATGAGATTGAAGAAATTTTCAACCGTGCTGGAGCTGGTGAAAGTCAGGTAATCGATCTTTCCGGCTTCGAGGGCCTCGGCAATGGGTCCGGGATCGTTCTCGGAAAGTCCGGTCTCGTAGACGGGCAGGATTTTGACCTCTGCTCCGGCCTTACGCAACTCTTCGGGTAGCACTTCACGGGCAATCTTGGCGCGCGGTATGAGCACTTTCTTGCCCTTGACGCCCTTTTCGAGCAGTCCGGCAACAACACCCTCAGCAACGTACTTTTCAGGTACGAAATCAGGCTTGATGCCTTTTTCTACCAATGCTTCGGCTGTTGCGGGTCCGATGGCAGCGATTTCAATTCCGGCAAAGGCGCGAGCATCGAGACCAGCTTCATCCATCTGGCTAAAGAAATGTTTTACACCGTTCACGGACGTGAAGATCAACCAATCCCAATTGGAAAGTTCTTTGATCTCATTCTGAACGTCTGCGTAATCAGCAACAGGCTCGATGTTGATGGTCGGGAACTCATGCACACAAGCACCGAGCTTGCCGAGAGTGGAAACAAGTCCGCTGGACTGTTCGCGAGCACGGGTAACTACAACGCCTTTACCAAGCAGGGGCTTTTTCTCAAACCAAGCCAGCTTGTCGTGCAAGGAGCAGACACCGCCGACTACGATAATAGAAGGAGCCTTGAACTTGCGCTCTTTTGCTTCCTCTGCAACGTTCTCAAGAGTAGAAACAAAAGACTGCTGATTGCAACGGGTTCCCCAGCGCACGAGGGCTACCGGAGTTTCAGGATCGCGACCGTTCTTGATCAGATTCTCGGCGATCATGGGCAGGTTTTTCACGCCCATGTAAAAAACGAGTGTGCTGGTGGACTTGGCGTAAACAGCCCAGTCATGACCGGACTTTTCCTTGGTGGGATCTTCATGTCCGGTGATGAAGCATACGGAAGTGGTGAAATCGCGGTGAGTTACCGGGATACCTGCATAAGCGGGTGCGGCAACGCCTGCGGTGATACCGGGAATGACTTCAAAAGCGATTCCGGCTTCGACCAGCTCTTCGGCTTCTTCGCCGCCGCGACCGAAAACATAAGGATCGCCGCCTTTAAGACGGGCAATGACTTTGCCTTCGTTAGCTTTTTCAACGATAAGCTCGTTAATTTTATCCTGCGGCAGGGTGTGGTCGCCGCCTTTTTTACCTACGTAAAGGATTTCGCAATCAGCTTTGCAGTAGGAAAGAAATTCAATATTTGCCAGATAGTCGTAGATGAGCACATCTGCAGTTTCCAGCACTTCTTTAGCCTTAACAGTCAGCAGACCGGGATCACCGGGACCCGCACCAATAAGATATACCAAACCCATATTTGCACCCTCATATGTTATATTTAAAAATAGGGGGCATATACCCCCTATTTTTAAATATTAATCTTATTCCATTACACTGACCAATCTGTCTTTCAGTTCAGTCAGCTTTGCTTTCTTATCATTAATCTCTTCCAAACGGGCTTTTTCTTTCTCAACAACCGCTGCGGGAGCGTTGCTGACAAAGCCTTTGTTGGAAAGTTTCTTTTCTATCACTCCGAGATCTTTGTCCAGCTTGGCGAATTCCTTGTCCAGACGGGCAAGCTCGGACTCGAAGTCCACTGCGCCTGCCAGAGGTACAAAAAGTTCGTTCCCCTGAACAACTGCGGTACCGGATGCGCTGGGACCTTCTGCGTCAGGACCTGCTGTTACGCTATCCAGACGGGCAAGAGCCTTAAACAGATCGATATTGTCGTTAATCAACGCGGCGGACCTTTCATCGGCAGTACGCACGATGAGTTCCAGCTTCTTGGAAGGAGCAATGATCAACTCGGTACGGATGTTACGTACAGCGGAAACAAGACCCTGAAAAAGTTCCATATCTTCTGTGGCTTTTTCATTGCGGCAGTTGTCGCGCTTTTCGGGATAGGCAACGGTTGCGATGTCGCCATTTTCGATTCCGGGCAGTACGGACCAGATTTCCTGAGTTACGAAAGGCATTACCGGATGCAGCAGAACCATGGTCTCGGAAAGAACGGTCCAGAGAACCTTCAGGGTTGCGTCTTTGCGGGTAGGATCATCGCTGTAAAGATCCGGCTTGATCATTTCAAGGTACCAGTCGCAGAACTCATTCCAGATAAATCTGTACATGGTCTGAGCCACTTCGTTGAAGCGGTAGGCTTCCACTGCTTCACGCATGGTATCCTTAACTTCTTCAAGGCGGTGCAGAATCCACTCATTAGCAAGGCCTGTTGCATCATCAAGAGATGCTTCAGGTTTCTTGCCGTCAAAGTTCATGAGCGCGAAACGTGCAGAGTTCCAAATTTTGTTAACAAAATTGCGGTAACCATCAATGCGCTGCTCGGAAAGCTTGATATCGCGGCCCATGGCAGCAAAAGAAGTCAGGGTAAAACGCAGGGCATCAGTACCGTACTTGTCGGACATTTCCAGCGGATCAATAACGTTTCCGGTGGACTTGGACATCTTCTTTCCATGCTCATCACGCACAAGAGCGTGGATGTAAACATGATGAAAAGGAATCTGATCCTGAAAGTGAATACCCATCATCATCATACGTGCGACCCAGAAAAACAGGATGTCGAATCCGGTAATCAGCACGGATGTGGGGTAGTACTTGGAGAGTTCCGGGGTCTCGTCAGGCCAGCCCAGTGTGGAAAAAGGCCAGAGAGCGGAAGAAAACCAAGTGTCGAGCACGTCTTCTTCCTGAGTGAGTTTGGAAGAACCGCACTTGGTGCACTTGCTGGGATCATCAAGGGAAACAATCAGTTCGCCGCACTCTTCACAGGTCCAGGCCGGGATGCGGTGTCCCCACCAGATCTGACGGGAGATACACCAGTCGCGGATGTTATCCAGCCATTCGTAATAGACCTTTTCCCAATTGGAAGGGAAAATCTGGGTTTCAGAAGGAACAGCAGCGCGGGCTTTTTCTGCCAGCGGCTTCATGGCTACAAACCACTGCTCGGAAACATGAGGCTCGATGGTGGATTTACAGCGGTAACATTCACCAACGGAATGTTCGTGATCGTCGATGGAAATGAGGTAACCCTCAGCTTTCAGATCTTCGACGATGACTTTGCGCAAATCATCCTTGAACATGCCCTGATATTTTTCAGGCGCGTTCTCGTTGATGTTACCGTCTTCGTCAAACACGGCAAGAACTTCAAGGTTATGCTTGCGGCCCAGTTCCCAGTCATTCATGTCGTGAGCAGGCGTCACTTTCAAAGCACCGGTACCGAATTCCATATCTACGTAAGAATCACCGATGATAGGCAGTTCGCGGCCCACGATGGGCAGGATGGCGGTCTTGCCGATAAGATGCTTGAAACGATCATCTTCGGGGTTAACGCAGATAGCGGTATCGCCGAGCATGGTTTCGGGACGGGTGGTGGCGATGATCAGTTCGCCGGAACCGTCGGAAAGTTTGTATTTAATGTTGTAGAAATGGCCCGGTTTGGGAGAATGTTCTACTTCGTCATCAGCAAGAGCGGTATGGCAACGGTTACACCAGTTGATGATGTAATTGCCTTTGTAAATGAGCCCTTCTTCGTAAAGCTTTACGAAAACTTCGCGAACAGCCTTAGCGCGCTGTTCATCAAAGGTGAAACATTCACGGTCCCAGTCAACGGACGCGCCCATGCGGCGAATCTGCTTGAGGATGTGACCGCCCTTTTCTTCCTTCCATTCCCAGACACGCTCAATGAATTTTTCACGACCGAGGTCGTCGCGAGTCTTGCCTTCAGTTTTAAGCTGACGCTCCACAACGTTCTGGGTGGCAATGCCTGCATGGTCGGTTCCGGGAACCCAGAGAACATTCTTGCCCTGCTGACGCTGGTAGCGGCAAAGAATATCCTGCAAGGTGATGTTCAGAGCGTGGCCCATGTGCAGCACACCAGTGACGTTGGGCGGCGGAATCACGATGGAGTAAGGATCGCCGTCAGCTTCGGGATCTGCTGTGAATGTTTTATTTTCTTCCCAGTGGTCAAGCCACTTTTTTTCTACATCCCAAGGTTCATAGCCTTTGGGGAGGTTGGATTCCGCCATTTCATGACTCCTGTTTCAAATATAAATTCTTAAGCAAAAAAATACGTACCGGGTCACCGTTATCCGGCTTCCCGTTGCGTACAGGTCTGCTAAGTTGGTTTCATAATAATATTTTTAAAAAAAGATGTGCTTTGCCTGCCCTGATTTTCCGTGTATTTACGGATCAAGGTTCAAAAGCAAAACACTCGCCTCGTCAACTTGCGCTACACACACTTATAAAGAGACACGAACATGTCAAGTATCTATATACTATGGGATGACTCCCACATCTGGGGGCTGCTGATCAAAAGAGCCCTTGAAGCATGGAACATCGACCACGAATTAGTGCGTGGGCATCAAATAGCGCAAGGGCTGCTTTCAGGCAAGCCTCCGGCGGCACTTATCGTTCCCGGCGGCTGGGCCAAGGGCAAAGCCATGCATCTAGGCGGCCCCGGCATCCTTGAAATCCAGAAATATGTAGGTGAAGGCGGCAACTACCTCGGATTCTGCGGCGGAGCAGGACTAGGCCTTTCCGATACAGGTGGGTTAGGTTTAAGCTGTTGGCATCGCAAAGGGTTTGAAAAGAGACTGCACCATTTTTTAAGCGGGCATATCAACGTTAAGCTGGACCAGTCCAGCCCGCTGGTCCCGGAAAGCCTTGGGGAGACAGCTCTTATTCCGGTCTGGTGGCCGGGCCAATTTTCACCGAATAAATGCGACTCCACCACAGCACTGGGCCGCTACCGCGAACCGGGCAAAGACTTCTGGGTGGCCGACCTGTGCATAAGTTCACTACCTGAAGGAACCCTCAATGACTGGCACAACATGTACGGAATCTCGCTTCTGCCTGAATTCCTGCATGACCGTCCGGCTGTTGTTTCCGGCCAGACCGGAAAAGGCAACTTCATCCTCAGCTATCCGCACCTTGAAACTCCGGCTTCAGCACAGGCCAACATATGGCTCTCGCACATCATTGACCACATGTTAGGGCAAGAAGCGCAAAAACGCCCAACTCTCCCGGCATGGGAGCTAGCGGATACTCCGGTCAAATGGAATGACCCGAATCTTATTTCCGTACGCAATTCTCTTGAAAAAATCATCGCCACCGGACAAGGCCATTTCCTGCTTTTCTGGCGCAATCCCTGGTTGCTGGGCTGGAGGAGAGGAATTCCCGGAGCAGCACTGAACAGCCTCTATGCACTTATTTGCAAAGTAACTTCACATGAACCGAATGATGCTTCCATTGAAGCATGGAAATCATGCAAAGATGACTTCATAAAATACATGAAAGTCTTTGAGGAAGGTGTAACCGGCTACTTATTAGCAGAACGCTTTGCTATGACCATGCGCAGTCTAGAACCGGAAACTATATTTCCCAAGGCATTGCAGGAGCAACGTAACGGACTTTTCGGCCCCCCTCCCGGAGCAGGTGGAATTTACGCAAAGCTGCTCTCTATGTTGGAGGAACTCGTTTGGGTCATGCATAAAGAAAAATAAAAAAGACTCCGAATAAGTAGATATCAGTAGTGTTTGAACATTAACTGAATCTAATATAGGGTTAGCTTATAAATACAATTTTTTTCCAATTTCGGTACAACAGCAAATTCTAAAGACACAGGTAACATAATCTATGACTGACCAAGCGACATCTGCACGGGGAGCAGACCTTCGCAACAAGCGGGATGGTACTGCTGTTAAAAGTCATAATGCTGTGCTGGAATTTAAAGTTACCTCAGACAAGATGGCAGCCTTCATCTCTTCCTACACTCCTGCGGAAGGAAATGGAAAACCTCTATCACTTGAGCTGATGCAGTCTGAGCTGGACCGCTCAGGAATCGCCGGGGAATTGGACCACGACGGAGCCATGTTCGCCCTCAAAAGAGCAAGTGAAGAAAAAAGTATTCTCAATGTAGCCCTTGTCCGGGCTCTTTATCCACAAAATGCTGAAGATGGTCAGATCATAACTGACGCAGACCTTAATTTTCCGGTGCTGCCGGGAATGGAAATCGGAAAACTAGGCAAAGCACAGCCTTCCTCCTCCGGCAAGAATCTTGACGGAGAAGAAATCCCGGCAGCAGATACCCATACTCCCAAACCCCTGACTCTTGCAGATGCTGAAAATCGCAACTGCACCCTTGACTCTGAAAGCGGCAAACTGGTGGCCAGCACTTACGGACTTGTGAAAATTCAAGATCAGCAGGTCATGGTTGAACCTCTCATCAAAGTCTCAGCCAACATGATGAAAGTCTCCACCAAACTTTTCCCCCATGACTGCTTTAGACTCAAGTATGACCTCGCTGCCCTTGAATCGGCCCTTGAAGAGATGGACATTTCACGCCCCCTGCAACATGTTGTGGGGCAGACCGCTATAAAAAAAGCCCGCGAAACAGGTGCTGCTCAAGAAGCAATTATAGTGCATGGCACTGAACCGGTTCCCGGACGGGACGGATATTTTGAATATGCCCGCGAAGATCAGACCGCCAGCTCCATCGGCACTACCGGGGAAGATGACCGTGTAGATTTTAAAGACCGTGGAGTTCACCCCATGGTCAACCCCGGAGACATCATTGGCAAAATCCATCCCCCGGTAGAAGGTAAAGCCGGGGAAGATGTCTACGGAAGATTAACTCCTCCCCCCGGCGGCAATCCCCTTGAAATCAAAACCGGGGCGCATGTCGCTCCCATGCCGGACGGTATTACCTATAAGGCCACAGCCACCGGTATTGTCCATTTTCAAGATAATACCCTTGCGGTTAAGGATGTTCTGGAAACCAAGGGAGATGTGGACTACTCCACCGGAAACATCAAACTTGAAAAAGGATCAGTACATGTAAACGGCTCCATCAGAGATGGCTTCACTGTGGAAGTTCCCGCACATGTAGTTGTAGCCGACTCCATAGAAGGGGCCAGTGTCAAAGCCGGAGGCGATATTGAAGTCAAAGGCGGGCTGGTTATGTCCGGAAAAGGGCTGGTCAAGGCTGAAGGCGTCATAACAGCACAATTCGCCTCCAATTCCCGTATTGAATGCGGAGATGAAATCATCATCAAACATGAAATGAGCAATTGCCTCATTCGTTGCAAAGGCCCTGTCACTGCCTTTGGTGGCAAGGGTATTATTCAAGGCGGAGTTGTGAGTTCGAGTGTTGGCATTGAAGCCAACGAAATCGGCTCGGAAATCGGCGTGAAAACCGTTGTCGGCATTACCGCTAAACAAAAGATCAACAGTAAGCTGATCAAAGAAAGGGATGATTTACGAGCCAGACTGCTAAAAATAAATTCTGCCGTAGGACAAGGGGACAACGAGTCCATCCTCAAATCCACCCCTGCGCCCAAGCAGGAACAGATGAAGCAAATTCTCATGATGCGCGGACGCATAAAGCTCAAACTCAAAGAGATACGCAAGCAGCTTTCCAAGGAGCTTAATGATTATTATAAGTCCCTTGAACTTCTCTCCATCCGGGTACACCGCAAAATCCATCCCGGTGTGGAAATAAGAATCGGCGGCAAGACTGTGCAGATCAGCAAACCAACTCCGAGGATGAAGTTCCGCTTTGATGCTGAAGAGCGAACTATTATCGCTACAAAATTCTAACCCCCCGCACATTCCTGTACGAGGGTTTGTAGAATCAATTAGTCCGTTTACATGGACAATCCATTTTTCCATTCACGGAAGACTTCCGGATATTCAAGCACACTTGAATCCACATACATGGGCAGACTGACCATTGCCCCGTTTTTTATAGCCGGAACCTGTGCCAAAGAGGGGTTTTCCTTCAATGCTTTTGCCAGCATCCGCTGCACGGCAGCCGCGTCTCCGGTGATGACGATGACATCAGGGTTTGCCTTATCAAGATCCCTGAATCTTCTTTTGGTAGCAAAGCCCTTACTGACTTTCATCTTTTCCGAAATCAACTTTCCCCCCACATTAGTACAGCCAAGTCTGGAAAGCATATATTTGTCAGAATAGCCTCCGGGGGCCTCCACCTGCACGAAATACTTCCCGGAAGCCATATCGAGCCCCCTAAGGATCAAAACTTTTTTGTTCAGTGAAGCATTCTGAATCTTATTCCTCCGCTCTTCGTATTTCTGGGCCAAATCCTCACCTTTCCGCTCCTTGCCAACTATTTTTGCCACCTGACGCACTGCTGAACCAACGCCTTTTGAAAAGTCCACATACTCTACGCGTACATTCGGAACATCTTTGACCAGATCGGCCATATTAGCAGGATTTACATTTTTCTTATACAGGCAGAAATGGGGGCTTTTCTCAAGGATCAGCAACTTCAGGCCATGTTTCGTCATATAATCAGAAATGGCTTTGGGCTTTCTTTTCGATGCATAAAGCGGGCAGCCCAATATGTCCGTAGCTAGCCTTAACTCTACACCTTTTTCCCACAATGAAGCCCTAACGGCCATTGCCTGCGGGATAACGCCTAATGCCAATGAAACGTCCACCAACCTGTCGCCGATCATTACTGCTTCCATTTTTTCCGGCGCATAGGTCGGCCCTGCGAATGCGTCCATGGTTGCCAATTGTAACAAAATGCCTACAGCCAACATCAAGCCCAACACCTTTGAACAAGAAGTTATTATTCTCATCTCACTCTCGTAATTTAAAATGAATTTAATTTTCAAAATCACTACAGTGGTATACAAAACATAATGTGTAGGTCAAGAGCCAGCACAAAATGATTAAAAGCTCATCTTTATCACTACACGAATAGATTTAGTAAGAAAAAACGAAATAAAGACCACCCGTGAGATAACACCAATAATTACAGCAAAGCAGGATCACCCTTTAGTGGAAACAAGCCGCCCGGTATCATCTGCCGGTTCATCAAAATCAAAATCAAAGCTGTCTTCAAAAGTATCGACCAATTCCTTTTTTACTTCCAGCTCCAGCTCGGTACGCGGTGAAGGTTCCGGCAACCATGGTCCGGGCAATGATGTTTCCGGGATCAGGTAAGAACTGACCTTGTTCTCAATCACCTCATTATTCACATTCTGCCAGCGGGTAAACAGCCCATCCTCTTCATCTTCCAACAATTCGCGAACTTTGTCCGGTTCGGCCAGCAATGCATCATAGAAGGTATCGGAATCAAACCAAAGCAGATTATCTTTCTCCGCTTCCTTAAGACCGATCCACTCCAGATCAACCGCATTATCAGCGACCGGATCACGCCAGAGATCGGCAAAGCCTTCACGAAAGAGGTCTTCGGCAGGCAGGATGGCTTTACGCAAGTCATTGTATCCGTCGGTTATCAATCCGACATTCTTCTCCATATCAGTGACCGCATCCACCACCCGCAAGGGTAGACTTTCCCCGAAATTTCCTTCCAGCTCTACAGTGACCCGGCCTCGATCAAGGGCAAATTCACCGGGCGCACGCACTTCAGTATAACCGTCGATGGTCATCTGTGCGTCTCCACCCGGATGGGCGGTAACATTCAAACCCAGCACATCCAGACCGGAACCGGGTTCCAGCTCCAGCCGTTCCCCGATCTTAGGATTAACCGCAGTAATACTCACTGCCTTGCCGTCAATAAGATAGTAATCGTCCCCGGTATAAACAGGCGAAACCAGTTTGCCATCAACAACTTCAGCATCAATCTTATCTGAGGTAGAGGCTGCGGAGTTAGCAATACGGCCCAATACCGTATCCCAGTCGTCTCCAGCTTCAACGTAGAAATCAATGGTCCCGGACTCGGCACCGATAGTGTAATCAATGGAATGATCCCCGGCGGTCAGGGTTGTGGTTGCATTTATGTCAAAAGACTTACTCAAGAACTGGGAAGGCCCCCCGGCAACAGCATTGGAAAGATCGTAACGGCCCTCTTCCGCCGGGCCGATGGGGACTTGAGTAGCATAAAGCTTCAGATTGGAAATTAATTGACCGCTGCTGTCGCTAAAGGAAAGTTTGTTGGCAGCGTCCAGAGCCTGAGTACTGTCACCTCGGTTTTCTTCAGTGACTACGTAAGCGGTGTTCACGGAAAATGCGAGAGCCGATCCGGTACCGAGCAAATCATCCGGGTTGGAACCAACAGCATTTTGCTTAATAATACGTGCCTGCACAGGCAGGGAGCTTTCATTAACCGCATCACGGACCGCTTCCAGCAACTCGTCATTGGTCATTCCTTCGCTGACTTCAACTTCAAGCTGTTTTGAGGATGCCCCCAAAGCCATATCAAACTTGTAGGTCCCGGCATCAAGGGAAGTTTGTGACTCGCCGGTAAAACCGCGCGAGTAATAGCGGTAGTAACGCTGAAAATCGTCTTTATGAGTAAGAGAGGAAGATATGTTCTTATCAAGAAAGGGATCATTGACCACAAGGCGGGAACTGCTCAGACCGAAACCCTGATCGGGCCAACGAAAAGCAGCAAGGGTTTCACTTAGCGACTTGACCTTGGACTGCACTTCCATGGCCACGGAAGGTGCGGTGAGTTCGTATTTATTCTTGAGCGCGGCACGGCTGAACCGTTCTTCCCAGTATGATCCCGGGAAGACTCTTTGCAGGGAATCAGACTTATCCGTCGACTCCGCTATTCTGAGCTTGTTTCCGTCCAGTGTCAGTTCCGCCACAACCCGTTTCTCCATAGTAAACACCGGCCATACACAACCCCTGCGCAGGAGCCGTGGCCGGAGCCATAGTTCTGTCCTTTATCTGTAATAATGATCGGACAGTTTCGGGTTCGGCTTTACCCCGCCCGATTCTAACAAGGCAGCCGACCATGTTACGGACCATCTGCTTAAGGAAGCCGGAACCGCAGACCTCAAGAATCATCTCCTGCTCAGTCTGACCGGGGTAACGCTTAAAATCATGGATTGTACGAACTGTGGATTTGATCAAAGTTCCGGTATTCTGGAAGGAAGAAAAATCGTGTTCCCCCAAAAAGTACTCCATACCTTGATCTAGAGCGGAAAAATCAAGAGGACCGCATTTCCAGACATACTGCCTGCGCCACGGCAGAAAGAAACTGTTCTCCAGCCATAAGGTATAAGTATAGGATTTGCGGATTGCACTGTAGCGGGAATGAAATTCGGAAGAAACAAGTTCTGTTTCCAGAACGGTAACATCATCAGGCAGCAGAGAATTTAGTGCTCTTTGCCAATTCACCGCAGCAAATTTGCTTTGCACATCAAAATGGGCCACCTGCCCTAGAGAATGCACGCCGCTGTCTGTACGCCCGGAACCATGCACCCGCACCGGAATTCCGGTAACCCGGATTATGGCCTTTTCCAGCACGCCCTGCACTGTGCGCAGCCGGGGCTGCAACTGCCAGCCGCAAAAGTTCGTGCCATCATAAGCTATGGTAAGTTTGATTCTTTGCAATTTCAAAAAAATATTATTCTTCTAGAGGTGTCTGAAGCTTGGTGAGTTCTTCGGAAAGCTTGGCAGCCTTCTTCGGTGTCACAAAACCGAGGATTGCCCCGGCACTGCGGCCACGCATGCCTGACAAAATCTTGACGGCCAGATTAGTATCAAGAGACTCGATAACCTGTGCTGCCTGCTTGGCTTTCATGGCGGTATAAACACCCACCAGATGCTTGATCTTCTTATCTTTAAGAACATCAGCATCGGCTATCATTTTCTTAAGCCTCTTCTCAAGGCTGTTTAATTCGGCAAGCTTCTTATCCAGATTCTGCTCAAGAGTACGCAGGGAGCGTTCCTTACGGGCCAGTTCATCTTCCTTGGCCTTGAGTGCCTTCCAGTCAGCTTCAGGCATATTGGAAGGCTTAGCAGCGGTCTTCGGGGCAGCTTTATCCTTGGCCTCTGCTTCTGCGGCAATGGCTTGCGGAGGGGCGACAACATTACGTACAACATTGCTTTCCACCACGGCTTCCACTACTTGCTGCACTTCCTTAGAAGACTTGGTAATATCAAAACCCAACGATCCGATAAGGGAAAGTTTAAAAAGAGCCAGTAGAATCAGACAGACAAGTATTTTAGAAATTTTCAGGTTTGAAGCGAATCGTTGCCATTTCGTCGAACTCTTTTTGTTCTTTGAGATTTTCTTCTTCATGATATTTCTTCGCCTGATTCTCTTTTAGCTTTTCGAGCAATTTACGATCTTTTGACTTTTTAACAGCATCTGCACGACATTTTTGCAAGTTAAGGGCCAACTGTTTCAAACGGCTTTGAGCAGAATGAAGATCCTCTTTGAGGGCCATATCATACTGCTGCCAAAGCCACATATCGTTGGCTGATAAATTGTCGTATTTCTTTTTCTGGTGGGCGACGATCAATTCTTCAACAGCCCAGAGCTTTTTCTTCTGCTCCTGATGCAGACGCAGGGCTTCCGCAAGGGCAAGCCGAGCCTGCTCTTCTGCCTGTTCCCTGAACTCCAGGACCTTTTCAAGCTTGAAAACAAAAGGCTTGGGCATTTTATGAATTGATCATCATGAAGATTATTTCTTTTCTTCGGGCCTTCCGGCCAGTCCGCAATATCCTTTGTCAGCGTCAACGAATCGCCACATCATACACATGGTACCCTGACAAAATTTCATCTTGTCATCACTGGTCATCAGATAGGGACAGTATTTAAACTTGGCCTCATTTTCAGAATAGAGCATGAAAACCTCTCTGCTAATTGGAAACAACCTTTTCGTAAATCAGGCACTGCTTGCCCATGGCCTGCTTGACGTATTCTTTGACCAGAACGCCGATACGCTCCTCACGGGTGAACTTGTCGGCATACTTGCCTTGCTCGTACACTTCGGGGAACTCGTCGGACAGAACCGGATGCTTTGCTGCAATGTGCTCAACCTGCTTGGAATATTCAGAAATATAATTATCCATATCCTGATCGGACATTCCTTCAATTTCCCTGACCTTTTGAGCAAAAGCTGCGGGCTCAGGAAGATTACTTGATTCCATCAGGGCGGAAAAAGCACGTCCGAAACGCTGACTGCCTTCAAAAATATGCTTGGGACGAACCACGTTCAACCCGGCCCATCCGGCACGCAGCCACTTGAACAGATAACTCACAGTCTGCTCAGGATTATTCTTATCCTGAATGTACAAATTTACAGACATGGAATCGTACATGAAAGTATCCATCCAGCTCAAGCCGCCTGTGGTCAGTCCGGGAATTCCGCTATAGAAATAATTCCACTGGTTGTCATCCACCACCAGACCTTTCATCCCCACGCTGGACTTATCAAGCTGCTTGGAAACGGACAGGAAGACATCGCGCCCTTCAAACTTGAGCAGCACCAACAGACGATTCAAATCGTAACGGTAGTAAGCCCCTCCAAAGGAATCGGGGGTGTTGACTTCAAATTCTTTACCCCGCCAGACTCTGGGGGTATCGCAATCATTAAGATATTTCCATGGCTGAGCTTTCTCAGTGTAGAATTGACTGTCAGCAGACCAACCGCTGACCCTGATAACTGAAGGATAGATGGCGTAGTTAGGGATTTCCGGATTATATGTATATTCAAGAATCCTTTTCAATCCGGCATCGACCTGCATGCGCATGGCCGCACCATTGGAAGAATCACGCTTAGGAAGCTTGATCAGCTTATCAGTCGGGGGTGTGTCATCCACATACTTGATCAAAGCGTTGATTTTGGAAGCATCAAGGCTGGGTTCATTACCGGCAAGAAAATCGAACAGGTAATCAAGCCCTTCATCGACCTGAGTAGGAAGAGTTATTTTCTTCTTATCTTTAGAAGTGGAACACTCCCCTTCTGCTGCCATAAGAAACAAAGGAACCAAAGCGATTACGACCAAAGCAACCGCACGAATTAATGTCCGAAAAGAACTCGGACTTACAAAAAATTTCATATATTTTATGCACCTTCCCGCTCAATTACTGCGGGTTTTTATCTATTCTCTGTACTCCCTATTTATGCACTAATCCGCTTCTTGGCAAGCTCGGCGTTTTGCCGGGAACCTGCACAGCTACGGGGCTAAGCAAACATGCTACCCACATTCGGGATAAGCAAAATAAGTACCCTTTGTAAGTTAGTGCATAATTTAAAGTGCGTATGTATAAATGATGGGACTGTCAGCCCTAAATTAAAAGATCAACCGTCCATATTCCGTCGCTCACAAACCAACTTACATTCTCAGCATTTTTTAAATTTACGAAATATGTTTTTTATCAGTTTCAATTCCTGACTTGCAGTTTTCTTGTACGAATCCTCTGCAATACTGTCGAACTGAATGGAAACAGTTTTCTATTTCTTAAAAAAAAGACGCCCCTAAAGGCGTCTTAACAAAATACACATATGAAAAATCGAATCATTCTATCATAATACATTCAACCGGACAGGTATCTATCGATTCCGCAACACATTCAAGGTCAACTGCTTCCTCTTTAATCACCTCCGCCTTTTCCCCTTCTGAATCAAGGGCAAAGACTTCGGGACAAAGCTCCACACAGGTTTCGCAACCAATACACTCGTCCTGATCAATCACTACTTTTTTAGCCATAATCTGCCTCCAGATATTTGGATAAGAATTACTGATTTTATTTTGAAAACAACTTAAACATAAAGACCGTATTCAGGGCAAGCTTTTAGTTGCGCCACTCAGTTAAAACCATATTAATCCTATCATTTCCAGCAATCTAAAAAAACAGGATTATGCTTAATGCAATCCATACTTCTCCACTATCCGGTCAAAAGTCCCGTCTTCTTTTATGTCCTGCAAGCCTTGATTAAACCTGCGTACCAGTTCACTGCTTTCCTTGTTTTTTCTTGTGAACAACATATAAAGACTCTCAGCTTTTACTGGAGCGGGAACAGAACCGAAAAGAGACTGCTGGGCTGGAAACAATTTCCTGATCAAGTCGTACCCGACAGCACGACTTTCACTCATCAAAGCAATATGCCCACGCACCAACTTTTGCATGCCCATTTCATTATCAGGGACTATAACTATATTAAATCCCATCTTACGGTATTGATCAACCTGAGCATACCCCCGAACAACACCTATGCTATACTTGTCCCCGTTTTGAACACCATTCTCTACTTCCCTTTTCACTTCGCCTTCTGAATAAAATTTTCGGTAATAAAATAACCTGACTGAACGGCTATGCAAGGGAGCTGAGTATAGAGCAAACTCTTCCCGATCAGACATCTTGATCCAAGGAAACGAAGCCATTGCCATACCACTTTTAAGAGTCAATAATGCTCGCTTCCAGGGATAATATTCATACTTGGCAGTTAGTTCCGCTCTTTCCATGGCAGCAGAGACAATTTCATAGCTCATCCCTCCCCCGCCAGCTTCGGCAGTTACATAAGGAGCCCACTCCCCGGTTGCAACAGTGACCACATCCTCTGCGGTTGCAATACGCACAGCCGAAGAGAGCAAAAATAATAAAATTAAAACTGCTCCCCAAAAAAGAAATGTATTAGTAAAGTTAAACCGTTTTACAAACACCGCTACCTCGTTACTCGAGACCTAGATATCATTATACAATGTATAGCATAGCCCACAAAAACTGTCTAAACTCTTTTAGACATTGCTCTAAAAAAACGAATCCCCCTGAAAGAACTTTCAGAGGGATTCAACGTTCAAGTCTATTATTTATTATTCGCCGAGATATGCCTTCTGGATGTCCGGGTTATTAAGAAGCTTTGAGGCTTCATCTTCCATAACCACGTTTCCGGTTTCCAGAACATAGCCGCGGTGGGCCATGCTTAGGGCGACCTTGGCGTTCTGCTCCACCAGAATTACCGTCGTTCCAAGCTTATTGATCTCTTTAATGATACTAAAGATTTGCTTAACGATAAGTGGCGCGAGCCCAAGCGAAGGTTCATCCAGCAGCAAGACCTTGGGGCGGCTCATAAGAGCCCTACCAATGGCCAGCATCTGCTGCTCACCACCGGATAGAGTTCCTCCGGCCTGCCTGCGCCTTTCCCGCAAAATGGGAAACATGGCAAAGACCCGTTCCATATCATCAGTGATTTCATTATCGCTACGGAAGAAGGCACCCATATCGAGATTTTCTTCAATGGTCAGTCTCGGAAAGATACGCCTTCCTTCAGGAACCTGACATAGCCCCATGGAAGGCAAACGGTCCGAGGCCACTTTATTGATGCGTTCGCCCTTGTAGTAAATATCTCCTGCGGTAGCCTCAACTATGTTGCAGATGGTCATTAGGGTTGTGGATTTCCCGGCACCGTTAGCACCGATTATGGAAACGATTTCCCCTTCCATAACCTTGATGCTGATCCCCTTCAGGGCCTTGATACTGCCATATCCCGCATGGATATCACGAAGTTCTAAGATAGGTTCTGACATGGCTTAATCCTTATTTGCCTTCATTCTACGCTTGGGAGGCAACAAACCCTGCGGTCTGAAGAGCATCATCAGAGTCATGACACCACCAAATACAAGCATGCGATAGAGTTCGAAATCCCTGAAAATCTCCGGCAGAGCAATCAGGGCCAGCGCGCCAAGGATAACACCGGGGATTGACCCCATACCGCCCAGAACAACCATGGAAAGAACCATTGCCGATTCAAGGAAGGTGAATGATTCCGGGCTGACAAAGCGCATCCGAGCGGCGTAAAAAGCACCGGCCATGCCGCCGAAGCAAGCACCGGAACAATAAGCCAGCAATTTCATATAAAATGTTGGGATTCCCATTACCTCGGCAGCGGTTTCATCCTCACGGATGGCTTCCCATGCGCGTCCGATACGGGAATGATTTAAACGGTAGACTGCGATGATGGTAAATACCACCAGAACAAGAATAACATAATAAATCAGGGAAAGTTTCTTGAGCCAGAGATGCTCTAGAGTCATACCGTTGGCAAAATCAGGCCAGTAAACGCCCGGGGCTTTAATCCCGGTAATCCCGTTGGGACCGTTGGTAAGACTCATCCAGTTGTTGAGCACCATACGCACGATTTCTGCAAAACCGAGGGTAACAATAGCCAGATAGTCACCACGCATACGCATGGAGCAGTAACCGATTATACAGGCTCCCAATCCGGCAACGCCAGCACTAATAGGCAGACAGATCCAGAAGGCCAGCTGAAAATGTATGGACAGCAGAGCATAAGTATATGCGCCCAATCCATAAAATGCGATATAACCGAGATCGAGCATACCTGCTAGGCCGACCACAATATTCAAGCCGAGCCCAAGGCAGATGTAAATCATGCAGTTAATGGCTACATCCTGCGCATAGCGTCCGAAGAGATGAGGATAAGCACAAGCGAAGGCAAGGATGACAAACGCCCAAACCGCAAAAGGCAGAGTAGATGTTGCCTTTTGCACTCCCCCCACAACCGAACCAGCAGGCTTGGTGATAAAATTGAATGCACCGATGCTGTTCAATTGCCTTAAGACAAGAAGAAACGAACACCCGGCGGCAATCTTCCACCAGACTGAAAAAGTTCTTGCCACTTCCAATCCTTCAGGCTTGACCCCCAACAGAGGCCAGAGCAGGACGAAGAGCCAGATCATCCCAACGCCTAAAGAAGTCCAGTGTTTTTTAAACTCTGGTATCGTCAACGTTCTCTCCCATGATTCCTGAAGGTCTGAAATAAAGCACTCCGATAAGAATCAAGAATGCAAACACATCCTTGTACTCACCGGAAATATAACCTGCGGCAAAGATCTCGACCATGCCGATGATAAATCCACCGATCATTGCCCCGGTAATGTTGCCGATTCCGCCCAGTACAGCGGCGGCAAAAGCTTTGATCCCCGGTACAAAACCCATGTCGTAACGCACCGAGCCGTAGTAGAGGCCGACCATGATCCCCGCCGCAGCAGCCAGCCCCGCACCGATGGCGAAAGTAAGGCTGATAATACGGTTGGAATTGATCCCCACCAGCGCGGACATAATCTTATCCTGAGCTGTGGAGCGCATGGCTTTACCGATGCGAGTCTTGAAGACCAGAAAATTTAGAGCCACCAGCAGGAAGGCGGTCAGACTGACAATAAAAAGCTGCATATAAGACAGCATTACTGTTCCGAACTCAAATCCACCCTGTGTCAATTCGGTGGGATAGGGCCTGTCATATACACCCTGAGTGAGCATCAAACCATTCTGCAAGAAAATGGACATACCCAGTGCAGAAAGAAGCACTGAGAGCCTTGAAGAGCTACGCAAAGGTTTATAAGCCACCTTCTCCACAGCCATAGCCAGCATAGCGCAGTAGGCCATAGCCAGAATAAGCGAACCGGACAGGCAGACCCATGCCGGAGCACCCTGTGCGAGCAGGTAGCTCATGAAGATCACACCGACGTAACCGCCAGCTGCAAAGAACTCCCCGTGGGCGAAGTTAATGAGCTGGATGATGCCGTACACCATGGTATAGCCCAGTGCGATCAGTGCGTAGACACTGCCGAGGGTAATACCGTTGATGAGTTGCTGAAAAAAATATTCCATGGATTTCCGGGGGCTGTACGTAATGGTCCCTGCCACTACGGGCAGGGACCGACACTTGTTTGACTTCTAGTAGAGCTGACCGGTTGCAGGGTTCCAGTAGTTGATGAACTTGCCGTTATCAACCTTACGGATAATGTAGTTGGAGCCGGAGTCTCCGTTGGACTTGAACTTGATGTGCTTGGTTGCACCATCGTAATCAAGCTTCATGAGTTCAGCTTTAACTTTTTCAGGATCGGTAGAACCGGCAGCCTTAACAGCCTTGAAATAAGCCATGGCGGAGTCATATGCATAACCGGAGTATGCACCGGGCTCACCGTACTTGGGCTGGTATTTGGCGTAGAATTCTTTATAAGCAGGAGCGTTGTTGTCAATGTAACCAAAGGTCAGGTAAACATCTTCAGCAGCGTCTTTTGCAATTTCAATAAGCTGCGGATGGTAAACAGCATCCTGAGCCAGACGGACAGCCTTGATTCCCATACGCTTAGCTTGAATAAGCATCAGTGCACCGGTGGCTGAGTTCTGCATGGACATGTAGAACACATCAGGCTTGGTAGTTTTAACTTTGGTCAGGATAGCGGAAAAGTCTTTATCGCCCTGGTTAACGTGCTCGTGACCGAGAACCTTGATTCCGGCAGCTTTACACATCTTTTCAACACCGTCTGCAAGACCCTGAGAGTAGGCTGTCTTATCATCAACAATGTATACGGACTTAGCACCAATCTTATCCTGCATGAACTTGAGCGCGATAGCGCCCTGATCGTCATCCCGTCCGCACATGCGGAACATATAAGGCAATCCGCGGGAGGTAACCCTTTCGTTAGTGGAGGCCGGGGTGATCATGACTATGGATTCTTCATCAAGAACTTCTGATGCGGGCAGGGTTGCGCTAGAGCAATATGCGCCAATAACGCCGTTCGCTTCTTCGTTAATCAGCTTGTTAGCGGTTGCAACAGCCTGACGGGGTTCGCATGCGGTATCCTGAGGCATAACCTCAATGTTGTCGAAGCCGGGAATTCCTCCGTTTGCTTTGACTACTTCCATTGCGGTGAGAACACCGTTTTTAATGTCGTTACCGTCAGCGGCGTAGGGTCCAGTCAGCGGTCCCATGGTTCCGACTTTGAGGGTTTTCGCGAAAACCATGCCTGCACCCAGCATAAGAATAGCTGCGACAAGCATTACTGTCATGATAGAACGTTTCATAAAATGAGCCTCCCTAAAGTGAATAAGGTTAGTTACCCAGATATGCCTCAATTACAGCAGGATTTTTCTGAATTTCTTCAGGGTTCCCCTTTGCAATCATTACTCCGTGATCAAGAACCACCAAACGTTGGCAGATGCCCATGACAACTTTCATGTCATGCTCCACCATAAGCACGTTGATGCCCCTTTCTGAGATTTTGCTGATAGTTTCCATCAACTCTGAACTTTCCGCCGGGTTCAGACCGGCGGCAGGTTCGTCAAGCAGAATAGAGCTAGGCTCTGAAGCCAGTGCTCTGGCTATTTCAAGCCGTCTCTGATGACCGTATGGAAGACTTGACGCAACCTCATCAGCAAATTCATCCAACTCCGCGAAACGGAGTTCCTCCATGGCCTTCTCCTTGATGCGCGCCTCTTCCCTCTTCTGGGCCGGAGTGCGGAAAACAGCGCCGAAAACTCCGCATGAAGAGCGGGAGTGTTGAGCTACCATTACATTTTCAAGGGCGGTCATGTTCTGGAACAGACGAATATTCTGAAAGGTTCTGGCAATGCCTTTATGAAGCACCTGGTACGGCTTAAGCCCGGTAAGATTTTCGCCGTTGTACTCCACGTGGCCCCCGGAAGCCGAATAGACCCCGGTTATCACGTTGAAGACTGTAGTTTTGCCAGCGCCGTTAGGACCAATAAGTCCCACAATCTCTCCCGGCATGAGAGAGAAGTTAACCTCTGCCAAAGCCTGCAGTCCACCGAAGCGGACGCTCACGTCGTGTAAATGAAGTTCTGCCATATTGGACATACCTATACACATTATTCTTCTTAAGATCAAGACAGAAGGAGATTTTTATTCCTTACTAACTCGATCTAAAGAATTAATATTCGTATCAACAATGTTTTACTGCGAATTAAAACATACAACTGATTGCAGAATCAGTAACTAAAGTAACTTTATAGCAATACAGTTGATCACCTGATCAAAAAACAGCAGAACACAAATATAACTATGTTCTGTATTCTAGTACTTTTCATTAACATTTGTATCTATAACTGCTGATTCACATCTAATCATACAGATTATAATGTTTAATAAAAGTCTTTTTTTGCTTACAAAATTGTCCATAGATTTAGCACTATTTTCCATATTTGGCTAATTTCAATTTAAATCATTGCAGGACTGGCTTTAGCTGACATTTCGTCTCTCAAAACAAACGTTTCATGAATTAAGTTCGAGTTTTTTCAAGTATACGATCACAACACTATCTATCCCGCATTAAACAGCTTCCTACTTATGTAATTTTTTTCAATAAAAATTTTATTCTGTCAGACTTTGGTAAAAAAAAGAGGCCCTGTCCGCCAAGCGGACAGGGCCTCACATACTTCAATTAAATGAAGCTACAGGCTTAAGCGGCCTACCAACCTTCGTCAGCGAAGGGGTCGGAACCAAAACCGAAGTCTTCAGCAGGTGCACCACCGGTTGCGGGAGCACCAGCGGAACCTGCATCAGCAGGAGCAGCGCCTTCAGCAACAGCACCGGCAGCAACGGTTACAACACCGTGCTTTTTAACATCTTCGATCATGTTGAGAAGTTCATCAACCTTGCCGATGTACTCTTCAACTTTTGCCTGGGAAGAAACGATGACTTTATCGCCTTCGTCTTTACCAGCAGCTTCAAAAGCTTCACACTTGCCTTTGAACTCAGCGAGGCCTTTTTCGGTTTCACCGAGTTTGCCTTCAGCTGCAGCAAGTTTAGTTTCAAGTTCCTGAATCTTAGCAGCCTGATCAGAAACGCTGGAGCGGTATTCAGCGAGCTTTCCGAAGATAGCGTCAACCTGAGTCATAACATCACCGGGAAGAGCGCCAACAGATACGTTTTCGCCAAGACCGGAAACCTGACCGGTTTTCATTTTAGCCAGTTCGGGATGCTGCTCGTAGATCCATGCTTTTGCAAGTGCGGCTGCAAAAGGTTCGAATTCAGCATCAATGTCTTTCTGAGTCATGTAGCCCAGAAGTTCCTGAACAGAGTTGTTGCTTTCGCCACCCTTAATATAGGACACAAAAGTGCTCATGGGGAAAGTTTTGCGTGCTTCAGACATGGTTAGTTCCTCCTTGCTCTATTACAGAGTAAAAGTCTTTTCTTCACGGACCGGCATGGGCAGACGGCCGATGTATCTTGCATAAGTTAAAGCTGCGGTCCTGTAGACAAGGTGTCCGAGCTTGGACCACGGCAGATAGACAAACATCATGAATACGGCGATCAAATGCACGTAGTACATGGGGTATGCGAGAATGGCCACGCCGAGAAGACGCAGGATTTCGCACATTACGCCAGATACGGCGATAGTCCAGATCAGGCCGAGCAGGTACCAATCATAATAACTGGAACCATGTACATCCTGATCCTGATTCAAACGACGCTTAGTAAGCAGTACCAGCGAGTATACGAGCAGTACCGCACCAACGTTGGCCAGAATCTTAACCGGGTGCCACAGCGGCATGGGAGTATGACCAATGGCACTGAGGAAAGGAATAATCTTTCCACCCCAGTGGGTTACTGCAACCACACCGGTAACGACCATCAGGCAGATAAATGCAACCATGATAAAACGGTGGCCGTTGAACTTCTGTTCGTCAGCTTCGTCGGTTTCACCGCATTCTTTCCACTTGGAGTGAGTCAGCAGTTCGTTTTTGCAAACGTCGATGAAGCACTCCAGCATGCTGGGCTTTTCAGATTTGTCACCTATAGCAAAGACCTTCGGCTGATCCTTAAAGGATGCGATGAGGTTTTTCACCCCTTTATAGAAGGTCCAAGCCATGAAGCCAAAGGCAATCATGAAGATAGGGTCAATGGTATAATCGCCGGGAAACAGCAGTCCGTAGACGATATCACCATCTTCGGTAGTGGGAAAAGCTGAACCGAGAATCATGCTTCTGATAATCCAGATCAGCATATAAATAGCTGCGGGAATAGCAATCAGTTTAGGCAGATGCTTGGGAGAACTCATCCATTCACCGATGATGGTAGGAGTCATCATCTTCTTGTAGGCCATGTTACGCATACCTGCGAGCAAATCTGCAGGACGTGCGCCGCGGGGGCACAGGTCGGAACAGGTACCGCAGTTATGACACAGCCAGATATCGATGTCACTTTCGAGTTTATCTTTAAGGCCCCACTGAGCCCAGACCATTTCCTTACGCGGGTAAGGGTTGTCGGCAGGCGAGAGGGGACAGGCTACAGAGCAAGTTGCGCACTGATAGCACTTCTTGAGGCTTTCGCCACCGACTTCCTGCAGTTCTTTGATGAACTGAAGATCCGGTTTAATGCGAATATCTTTTTCCATGTCGCGTCTACCTCCTAGTAGCCCTTGAACGGGTTAGGACCGATCTTGATCATCTCATTAACAAAGGTATCGATCATATCGGGTACTTTGTCATATTCGTCGATGGCAAGTTCAGCCTGTACAACACGTTCGGGTTCAACGCCAAGTCTGTTCAGAGAATCAGCGACGTTTTCCATACGGCGGTTACAAAGCTCAGAACCCTTCATGAAGTGGCACTGGTAGTCTTCACCGTACTTACAACCGAGCAGAAGAACTCCGTCAATACCCTTGGACATTGCATCAGCAATCCAGATGGTGTTCACAGAGCCGAGGCAACGGACGGGAACAACACGAACGTAAGGAGACCAGCCTTTACCGCGCATAGCTGCCATATCGAGTGCCGGGTAGGCATCGTTTTCGCAAGCCAGAACGATAAAACGGGGACCGTCAGCTTCCATATCATCAGGTACGTTAACCTGTTTGATCATGGAACCGATCATATCGATGTTGTAATTGTCGAATCCGATTACGCGCTCAGGGCAGGCACCCATGCAGGTACCACAGCGGCGGCAACGGGAAGGATTCGGCATTGGTGTACCTTTTTCATCATCATCAAGTGCGCCGAAGGGACATTCCTCGGTACAACGCTTACACTGTGTGCAGCGCATGAAGTTGAAAACAGGATAGGTGTTGTCACCGGAGCGGGGGTGGACAGCAACGCCGTGATTAGCGGAGTTGATGCACTGAATCGCTTTCAGCACAGCACCTGCTGCATCCTCACGAGCCAGACCCATGGACATGGGCTGACGGACACAACCTGCGGCGTAAATACCGGTACGGCGTGTTTCGTAGGGAAAGCAGATGTAGTTAGAGTCTGCGTATCCATCGAACTGCTGGAGATCGGGAAATGCAGGACCCTGTCTGTATACGAGGTTGATGGTCGGATCATGCGCGGTGGTGGGTACCATACCGGTAGGAACAACAACCAGTTCAGCTTCGATTTCAATATTTTCGCCCAGCAGTGTGTTCTCCGCGGCGATGACCATTCCGGCACCCTCTTCCTTAATGGAAGTAACGGTACCCTTGGTCAGCATTACGCCGGGATTGTCCTGTGCTGCACGGTAATAACGCTCGTTTACACCGGGGACCATCATGTGATCGTAGATGATGTAAGCAACTGCGTCTTCATTCATTTCGCGAACGTAGTTAGCCTGTTTGAGGGCTACCAAACTGCTCAGCTCAGAAGTATAAGGAAGGTGCTTGTAGGATTCCATGTCTTCATAGACAAATTTTTCCTCTTCTTCACCTTCAGCTGCTTCAGCTGCGGCAGCATCAGCTGCTGCGACCTCTTCTTCGGAACGGTTTGCGTATGCGTCTTCCTGAGCTGCGAATTCTGCTTCACTGAGGCGGGTATCAAGAACAAAGGCAACAGACTTAGCAGTCATTTTGCCTTCCTTAACCATCGCTTCAAATTCAGCAGCAGTCACAACCTTGGAAGAACCATAACCCATAGGCTCTACGTATTTAGTATCCTGAGGTACCCAACCGGTAGCCAGAACACATGCGCCAACAGGCATCTCTTCAACGGAGCCACCGACTTTCACTTTAGCAGTGTACTGTCCGGGAGCGCCTTCGAGAGCTTCGAGTTGTGCGGAGGTGAGCACTTTGATTCTGGAATTGGACTGAACTTCAGAGATCAGAGCCTCGATTCCGGTTTCATGTGCTTCAGTATAGGGGTAGGAAAGGGGAAATGTTTTGTACATTCCAGCAGCCTTACCACCAAGGTCGGCTTCCTTTTCCACCAGAATTACGTCGTGGTTGGTCTTGGCAGCGTAAATTGCTGCGGTAAGACCGGTGAAACCACCACCCATGACCATGACTACCTTATTGGCATCAAAAGCCTGAGATTCCTGCTCGTTTGTCTTGAGCAGCTTGGTGACACCCATTTTGACGTATTCGTTTGCCATTATTGTGAGGAGCTCAGGAATTTCGCCGTTAGGATCAGGCATGGTGCCGTCGGGATTCCTGAAAACCTTGATGCACTGTTCACGCAGGTTGACTCGTTCAACTGCGACACCGTCGAAGTCGAAAATATCCCAGTCAACGCGAGGGCTAGTGCCGCAGATACATACTGCGTCAACGCTGCCAGCGTCGATATCTTCCTGAATGAGCTTTCTTCCTTCCTCGCTGTTAAGGCGCGGATGCACCTTTACGACCGGACATTCGTTCGCGTAAACGCGACCGACCTGTTCAGCCATTTCTTCAGCGTTAAGGTAAGGAGATACGCTCGCTTGGTCGAAATAAACACCGATTTTTTCGGGCATGTCGACTTACCTCCCTATGACCGTTTGGATCGCTTTGAGAGCGGCAGCAGTACCAGACTGGGCTGTCTTCATGACATCCAGAGGCTGCTTTGCACACCCGGCAGCGAAAATGCCTTGTTCCTCACCGCCGACAATAAAGCCTTGATCGTCAACCTGTACTCCGGAAGGAACCGGGGTACCTGCCAGACTAGGCTGCATACCAGTAGCCAGCACTACGAGATCATGCTCGTTCTGGGCTTTGATACCGGTTTCTGCATCCTCAACAGTGACGAGAACATTGCCGGAACCGGACTCTTCGATAACATCAGCGACCTTACCTTTAACGGCATTGATCTTGTCATCGGAAAGAATGCGCTTGGCAAACTTGTCGTAACGTCCCGGAGTACGCAGGTCGATGTAATAAATGGTAACCTTTGCATCGGGATACTGTTCACGTACATAAGCGGCCTGCTTCAGAGAAGCCATGCAACAGATGTATGAACAGAAATTGAGGTGGTTTTCATCGCGGGAACCCGCACATTGTACGAATGCGATGTTTTTGGGCTGTGCACCATCAGAGGGGCGCACAATCTGACCGTCGGTAGGTCCGCTCGGAGCTGCAAGTCTTTCCATCGCCATGTTGGAAATACAGTTCTTTACAGTACCTGCGCCGAGGTTGGAAAGTTTGGTAACATCGTAAGGCTTCCAGCCGGTAGCGTAGACGATGGAACCGACGTTAAGTGTGATGACCTTTTCCTCTTCTTTAAGATCGATAGCATCGATCTCACCGAGGATCTTGAGGTCTTCATCGGTGCAATTTTCTTTTTCAAGAACGTACCTTGCGGGAAACGCAAAGGGAACGTCCATGTAAAGAGCCTTGCGGTCACAGAGTTTGAACTCGAACTCATCGGTAATGTCGTTAGACAATTTCTCGATAACTTCAGTGAGATCAACACTACCGGGACCCACGTATCTGGGTTTGATGCGAACCTTGACTTCGTAATTGCCTTTGGAACCGCCAATGGATTCCACTTCAGCCAAGGTAAAGAACTTTACGTTCTTATTGTTTTTGATTCTCTGAAACTGAATCTCCAGTCCGCAGGAAGGAGGACACAGCTTCGGAAAATATTTATTCAGCTGCATCACCCGGCCACCCAGATAAGGCGCCTTCTCCACGATGAAGACTTCATGGCCTACTTCAGCGGCTTCGAGTGCAGTAGTTATACCACTGAACCCGCCGCCTACGACAAGTATGCTATTTGACATTCTCTATCCTCCTGAACTCTTTGAGGCCCAAGCCATAAAATGGCCCAAACCCGGACACCGACCGCGCAGGTCGCAATTCGGATTCAGACCATTTCAGCGCATTAACCAGAGTAGAACGGCTGCGGGCCGTAAGACCCGCAGCCGCTTATTGTCATACCCGGCTTATTCAGTGGGGATGATCTGGTGGTATGCTTTTTTGAAGACGTTAGTTTCGCCTTTTTCTACGTCATACTTGGAGTTGACGAAGCATTTCCACTTGGAGTCATCGAGACCCATGAAGTCACCACGGTAGTAGAAACCGGGGTAACGGGACTCTTCACGGAATTCAATGTGCTGCATGTGCAGGCGTACAGTCCACAGTCTGTGGAACTGTTCCCAACAACGCATGAGTTCGTGGAGGTCACGAGCAGCCAGTTTTCTGGAATCTTCTTCGAGCATTTCGAGGAGATGGAAACCAGTGTGCAGCAGGGACTTGGAAGTCACGTACATGGTACCAACACCACCACCGTATTCATCAGTAGCCTTCATCAGGCGCATCATGAAGTTCTTAGGAGTGATGTAGTTGGGGTTAACTACGGGGTCGGTAGAGAGAGCTTTACCTTCTTCGTAGGTGTACCAAGGCTGGTAGATTTCTTTCAAAAGAGCAGGGCCGTCAATTTTCAGAGTCGGCTTGAAGTCTTTGTGATCTACACACCAGCGTACCATCTGCTTACCAACGATACGACCTTCAGCGTGAGAACCGGAGGAGAACTTGTGACCGGAAGCGCCAACACCGTCAGCACATGTCCAGAGGCCGTTAACAGTAGTCATACGGTTGTAGACTTTACCGTTGTCAGCTTTCACTTTGTAATCTTCAGGAACCCATTCTTCATCAGGACCGGAAGTCCAGATACCACAGCAACCGGAGTGGGAGCCGAGGAGGTAAGGTTCGGTAGGCATAATTTCAGAGCCGGACTCTTCAGGCTTGATGTTCTGACAAGCCCAGAGGTTAGCCTGGCCAACACACATGTCGAGGAAATCTTCCCAAGCTTCGGACTCGAGGTGTTTCTGCTCAGCAGGTGAAAGCTCTTTGAATGTGTTCTGAAGTGCGGTAGCGGTGTCCATGTAGATGGGGCCACGGCCTTCACGCATTTCGCGAAGCATCATGTGGTTACGCAGACAAGTAGGAATAACATGTCCTTTAGCGTAGCCGCGATCTTCGTAAGGCTTGAGCATTGCGCGGTTAGTTACGCAGTAGTCTTCGCCTTTGTAGTTGGTAGCTTTAGCTTTGAAGAGCAGGAACCATGCGCCAACAGGACCGTAACCGTCTTTAAAACGAGCGGGTACGAAACGGTTTTCCATCATGGTCATTTCAGCGCCAACCTGTGCACACATGGTGTATGTGGAACCTGCGTTCCATACTGGGTACCATGCACGACCGAGACCTTCACCAGTAGAGCGAGGACGGTAAACGTTTACAGCACCACCACAAGCTACAACAGCTGCGTTACATTTGAAAACATATACTTTGTTTTCGCGTGTGGAGAAACCAACTGCACCAGCGATGCGGTTAGGCTCATTAGCGTCGAGGAGCATTTTAACGATGAAAATACGTTCCATGTAGTTGTCTTCGCCGAGAGCGAGCTTAGCTGCTTCAGCGACGATGCACTTGTAGGACTCACCGTTAATCATCATCTGCCAGCGACCGGAACGAACGCAAGCGTCGCCGTTACGCAGGGAGAGACCAGCTGCTTTAGCTGCTGCACCGTCGAGGTTCTTACCGTCTTTTTTGATCCAGCAGGGAAGGCCCCACTCTTCAAAAAGGTGAACGGAATCATCAACGTGACGGCCGAGGTCATAAATAAGGTCTTCGCGAACGAGGCCCATGAGGTCAGTACGAACCATGCGTACGTAGTCATCAGCATCGTTTTCGCCGAGGTATGTGTTAATAGCGGACAGACCCTGTGCGATAGCACCGGAACGTTCCATAGCAGCTTTATCAAGCAGCATGATGGAAAGGTCGCCACCAACTTTTTCAATCCAACGGCATGCTTCATAAGCAACACCGCAGTTACCCATACCACCACCGACGAGGAGCAGGTCCACGTCTTTTTCTATAAGCTCAGGTTCTGCGAGAGCAACACCTTTAGAGGCTTCTTTACTAGGGAGAAGAGGCATGTTTCCTCCTTACTTAGGTTTTTGATTGCACGAATTAATAAGTCCGACTTCTTTCAAATTCAGAGAAGGGAATTAATTAATCCAGATCCTTCCAAGCAGTAGTTTTGTCTGCATCGGCAACATCAACTTTAAGACCAACTACTTCTTTAGGAGTAGTAAGCTCAGTCTCGGTGAAGAGAAGTTCATTGTCGAGGTCAGTCGGCTCGGGCTTACCTTCATAAGGTTTAATGGAACCTTCAGGTGTAGTACGGATGGGGAACTTGAAGCGCTTAACGTCACCGTTACGGAACTTCACAGTCCACATGATGTCTTCAGCAGAGCGCATGGGGATAGAAGTACCGCCCATGGGTGCGAAGTCACCGTAGGGGCGAGCTTCGATAGCGCCCTGGGGACAAATTTTTACGCAGGAATAGCACTCCCAACAGCCTTCAGGCTCCTGGTTGTAAGCGCGCATTTCTTCAGGGTCCAGGATCATAAGATCGTTAGGGCAGATGTACATGCAGGCGGTCTTTTCTCCACCTTTACAGCCATCACACTTTTCCGGATTGACAAAGGTCGGCATACCTAGTCCTCCTAAAAGGGTTTAATGTTATCAATCACCGACATCCTAAAAACCATTCATAACAGCCTAATATTTCAGGCTCGTGAAAATAGTAACTATCAAGCCCAATTCTCGGTGTCAAGGCGAAAGTGAAATTTAGAACAAGCTAACTCCAAATCCGCTGTATAAATGGTCCTGAAACACAGCCGCCAAGCTTTCCAGACACTTAAAAGCGCCTTCGGAAATTCGCGACAAAACAATAATGTGTTCCATCATGGATTGGTATTTAGTTCAATCTAGCCTTTAATTGCAAGCCTTTTTTTCATATTGCGGGATTTTCTTCACAACTGACCTAACAAACCGATTTTACACAGCAACAACGTAGACTTTCCCCTGATTTTCTCTAGACAAATTTCAAATTCAAACCCAATCTTATATGATAACTACAAAACCCCACCTTAATTTAAAACAAATGCCCCCTCACTTTGTACCCACCCTCGCACATTAAACTAAGCCAAATAGATCACTTCATCATCTCACCCACCCCACACCCACTTTCATCGCACTTTCATTTAAATCCACATAATTAAAAACTTTTTTGCAATACCCCAGACTAAAGCAAACACTCACAATAAATGTGTACGTGAAAAATTTCACTCCATTTCAATTTTGCCCTTGACATTTCTTTCACAAACCATTCATAACCCCTCTTAAGCTTTATGGAGAAATTGAGTTTTTGGACTATCCCACAAGCTCACTCCATGATATTGGTTTTTACTATATTTCGTTCCGCAGACCCGCCTCATTTCTATGAAGCGTTGCCTCCATCCTAAACCCGGAGGCCGAAGATCTAATTCCGGAGGTCTTGCGGAAGGGCCAAGGTGTTGAAAAAATAATTACTACAAGGAGACGTAAACATGTCTAAGCTCGTAGCCCCTCACGGTGGTAAAGGTCTTGTATGCTGCCTTCTCGAAGGCGCAGAACTCGCAGCAGAACAGAAAAAAGCTGCTGATCTTCCCAAAATCGAAATTTCCGCCCGCGCTAAAGGCGACCTCATCATGATGGGTTGTGGTGGTTTCTCTCCCCTGAACGGTTTCATGGGTAAAGCAGACTGGAAAGGCGTTTGCGAAAAATTCCTCATGGAAGATGGCACTTTCTGGCCTGTTCCGGTTACCCTCGACTCCGACGACGAAAGCGTTAAAGTCGGCGACGAAATCGCTCTCGTAAACGACGGTGAAGTATATGCTACCATGCAGATCACCGAAAAATACGAAATGACCGAAGAAGACAAGAAATGGGAATGCTACGAAGTATTCAAAGGTGAAGGCGAAGAATCTGAAGATTCCATCTTCTGGAAGACCGCACTTGAAGATCACCCCGGTGTTCAGATGGTTATGGCTCAGAAGAAATACAACCTCGCTGGTCCCGTTAAAGTACTCTCCGAAGGCGAATACCCCGAGCAGTACAAAGGCGTTTACCTGCGCCCCGCAGAAACTCGTGCCATGTTCGACGAAAAAGGCTGGTCCACAGTTTCCGCTCTCCAGCTCCGTAACCCCATGCACCGCTCTCACGAGTTCCTCGCAAAGATCTCCATCGAAGTATGTGACGGTTGTCTGATCCACTCCCTGATCGGTAACCTCAAGCCAGGAGACATTCCTGCTGAAGTTCGCGTTAAAGCTATCGACACTCTCGTTGAGCACTACTTTGTTAAAGAAAACGTTATCCAGGCTGGTTACCCCCTCGATATGCGTTACGCTGGTCCCCGTGAAGGCCTCCTCCACGCTACCTTCCGTCAGAACTACGGTGTTAACCGCATGCTGATCGGTCGTGACCACGCTGGTGTTGGTGACTTCTACGGTCTGTTCGAAGCTCAGGATATCTTTGACAAGATTCCTTACGCAACCGAAGCTTGTCCTGAGCCCGGCAAAGCACTGCTTTGCGAGCCCATGAAGATTGACTGGACTTTCTACTGCTACAAGTGCGACGGCATGGCTTCCCTGAGAACCTGCCCTCACGACAAAGACCAGCGCGTTATCCTTTCCGGTACCAAGCTGCGTAAAGCACTCTCCGATGGCGCTGAAATCGTAGATCACTTCGGTCGTGACGAAGTTATCGTACAGCTCCGCGAATACTACGAAGGCCTCACCGAAAAGGTTGAAGTCAAAATGCAGGGCGCAGCTTCCGGCGACGCAATGTAATTTAAGTAGTATTACTACTTGCATATTCAGGGAGGAAGCGGCAACGCTTCCTCCCTTTTTCTTTTCTTTACGGGCAGATAGAGACGTCTTTCTAGGCCTCCAAGCTGAGGGGTTGCCCATCCCGTTAAATCGCGCTATTAAAGTGGACTTCTCTATATTACATTTCAGGAAAAAAAAAAAAATGCCCGATTATAAAAAATTTGAACGGACCGGTGGCTCCGCACCGCGTAGACAGTCCCTGCTCGACGAAATCAAAGAGCTGGACTCACGACTTCTTTCCATCGTATCCCGCAGGAATTACCTTATGGGTAAAGCCGCATCCAAGCGCAAGCAGAAAGGCCTGCCCCTTGGTGATCCGGACATGGAAAGACGTATATTTGAAACATGGTCCGCTGAAGCCAGCAGTAAGAAATTTGATCTCAAAACTGCACGACGTGTTTTCGACCAGCTCAACAACCTTGCCTATGCAGCAGTAGCCAAGCCGGAAAACCGCAAGCTTTCTACATATGTTCTTTCTCCGCCTCATAAGCAAGTTGATGTAACCTTTGACGGCCCCGGCTCCCTGTTCCAGTCCAAACTCTGGATCGCTCTCAGTGCCGCAGCAGGTGCTGAAAGCAAAATGGGACCTTTGTGCGTCAATGACGAAATAACCGAACTGATCAAGGCTTTTAATCAGTCCGGCTCCCATCTTTCATGGGACGGAGACACAGTTGAATCCCGCGCTGGCGACGGCATTGAATTCGAAGACAAACTCGTCTTTGCCGGTAATAATGCAATGACCATGTACCTGGCCATTGCCTTTGGTCTTAAAACCATCGGCAAGTTTAAGATTGCGGGCGGCCCTATCCTCAAGCAGTATGATTCCCGCCCTCTCGCAGAAGTTCTTTCTCCGCTGGGCGCAAGACTCAATACTCTTGACCTCCAGAGCCACGGATTGCCTGCTCGCCTCGAATGCGGCGGACGCATGGCTTCATCAATTGAAATTTCAGATGATATTCCAGCTGAATTTGTTGCTGCCCTTGCGCTTGCCGCCTGGACCTATCCGCAGGGATTGACCATCAAATTCGCAGAAGGCTGGCATGGTAAAGATCTGCTTCAGGAAGTCATTGCAGCACTCAATGAATGCGGCATTAAAGCCAAGTTGAGCGAGACTGAATGCAGTGTTCCTGCGACTAAGGAGATCACTGTTCCCGAAGAGCCTTCCATTGCACTGGAGCCTGAACTTTGTGCCGCACTGCTGGCCATCCCCGCTTTCAGTGACGGACAGGTAACTATCAATGGAGACTGGCCCAAGTCCGCAGTTGCCGAAGATGCACTCCAGACTCTTAAAGCCGGTGGCGTTGATATTAAAATTTCCAAAGAAGGCATCACTGCAACTAAGGGTGAAACCGCAGCTGAAGCTTCCTTTGATTTTGGTAATGCAAACAACCTTTTTCCTATTGGTCTTGCCCTCGCGGTCAACTCCCGCTCTGAATGCAAGGTCAGCAACATCGCTGACGACGTTATGTTCGAACAGGGCATTGAACTGCTCGAACGCCTCGGCATCAGATACCAGCGCGGTGATGAAGAACTGACCGTTATTCCCGGCAGACTCAAATGGGACGAAGCATGGTTTGCACCTTCTCCCTTCTTCGGTATTGCTCTCGGTCTTATGGCCTGGATTCGTCCAGGTATTGCCATTGAAAACCCCGGCGACCTGACAGATCTCTGGCCTCGTTTCTGGACCCTCTACAACAGCCTGCCGGAAATCAACGGTCTTAAAGACCCAGAAGTTAGGAAAAAAGATGAATCAACAACCCGAAGAAGAATTAAAATCGATTAGTATTCCTGAGATCGAAGTTGAAATTGAAAACTTTAAGAAGGAATTGGATCTTTGCAAACAGCGTGTAAAAACGCTGTTTGCAAGTGAAAAACCTTCTGAAGGGATCTTTTTTGCCCAAGAAATCTTCGAATCTCAGCAAGATAAACTTCGTCTGGAAGCAGAGATTGACATCCGTCAACGAAAAATCAACCGAATGCGCCTCGGAATGGAAGGATAACTGACTCCCGCCCTCATAACAGCTTTAGCGGGCACTTTATGATGTACACGGGATAGCTACGTACAACAGGACACTTAGTTTCAAATCTGCTTATGAAAAGCACAATCACACCGGAGGTATCATGGGTTTAAATATTACTGAAAAGATCATATCAGCACACCTTTTGGACGGCGAAATGAAGCCGGGAACAGAAGTCGGGCTACGAATTGATCAAACACTAACTCAGGATGCCACCGGCACCATGGCTTATCTACAATTTGAAGCTATGGGTATTGATAAGGTCCAGACCGAGCTTTCCGTAAGTTACGTGGACCACAACACCCTGCAAATGGGTTTTCGCAACCCCGACGACCATCAGTATCTACGTACTGTAGCTGCCAAACACGGCGTTGTCTTCTCCCCTGCGGGCACCGGTATCTGTCACCAGCTGCATCTGGAAAACTTTGCCAAACCCGGCAAAACCCTGATCGGCTCTGACAGCCACACCCCCACAGCTGGCGGACTCGGCATGCTGGCCATGGGAGCAGGCGGACTTTCCGTTGCTTTGGCCATGGCCGGACAGCCATACTCTATCCCCATGCCTAAGGTGGTCAAAGTGGAACTTTCCGGTAAACTTACCGGATGGGCTTCCGCCAAAGATATCATCCTCAAGCTGCTTGAACTCAAAACAGTTAAGGGCGGCGTGGGTATTGTGTTTGAATTTGCAGGCAAAGGCGTGCAAACCCTTTCCGTTCCTGAACGTGCGGTTATCACCAACATGGGCGCGGAACTGGGTGCGACCACATCTATCTTCCCCAGTGATGAAAATACCAAGACTTTCCTCAAGGCCATGGGCCGCGAAGAAGACTGGTCCGAACTCATCGCCGATGCTGATGCAACCTACGCCGAAGTAGTTGAGATCAACCTTTCCGAACTTGAACCGCTGGTAGCCCAGCCGCATATGCCGGACCGGGTCGTGACCGTAAAATCCCTTGCGGGCCTTAAAGTCAATCAATCCGCCATCGGTTCCTGCACCAACTCTTCTTACTCCGACCTGAAGACAACCGCACTGATTCTGCAAGACCAGCAGTTGCCTGAAGGTGTGGATCTGATGATCTCTCCCGGTTCCAAACAGGTTCTCAAAATGCTTGCTTCCGACGGACTGATCGGCAACTTCCTTGATTCCGGCGCAAGGCTGCTTGAATGCACCTGCGGCCCCTGCATCGGCATGGGTGGTTCACCAACTTCTGCCGGAGTAAGCGTGCGTACCTTCAACCGTAACTTTGAAGGCCGCAGCGGAACTCAGGATGCTCAGGTTTACCTTGCCAGCCCGCAGACCGCAGCCAAACTGGCCCTTGCAGGAGAATTTACTGATCCGGCAACTTGGGGAACCCCTCCGGCCAAGATCGATTTTCCTGCCGATGTTCCTTCTATTCGCCATCTGTTCATCTTTCCCCCTGAAAACAGGGAAGGAATTGAAATCGTACGCGGACCGAACATCATTCCCCTTGAGACCTTCTCCGCATTGCCGGATGAGATTTCTTCTGAAATCCGCCTCAAGGTCGAAGATGATATTACCACCGACCACATTCTTCCTGCCGGAGCGCAGATCACAGCACTTCGTTCCAACATCCCGGCAATCAGTGAATATATTTTCAGCCGGGTTGATGAAGGTTTTGTCGGTCGTATGAAAGAATCCGACAACGGAATCATCCTCGGCGGTGAAAATTACGGACAGGGTTCAAGCCGCGAACATGCAGCACTCGGCCCCCGTCATCTCGGGGTTGTTGCCGTTATTACCAAGTCTCTTGCACGCATTCATCGTGCAAATCTTATCAATTTTGGCATTCTACCCCTTGTACTCTCTGAAAAGAGTGATTACGACAAACTGTCGGAAGGTAGTAAATTGACCATTGATACCACTTCCATCACTCCCGGCGGAGAAGCCGTTACTATGGCTGATGGAATTGAAATCAAAGTCAGAAACGATCTTTCCAAAAAAGAACTTGATATTATTAAAGCCGGCGGGCTGCTTAACTACGTCGGCAACCTATTGTAAATGAGTATGGCAGGGCTTGCGCGCGTGCGTAAGCCCTACCTATGTAAATAGAATCAACATTTGAAAGCAGCACCTGCTGCAAACGGAGACGGAAGAAGCCATGATGGACATTCTGCGCCAAAATGCCCAGAGCTGGGGCATCAAAATCGCTTTCGGTATCATTATCGCAGTTTTTATTTTTGCCTTCGGTGCCGGCGGATTCAACGGCGACACCGACCCGGTAATCGCATACGTTAATGACCAGCCTGTGCCCACTCAGGAATTCATGCAGGTCTACCGCGAAACCGCCGAAGCATTGCGGGCCCAAAATCCCACCATTGACTCCGACCAACTTCAGGCACCTGAATTCAAGAAAGCTGTTCTTGAGCAGCTGGTCAGCAAAAAACTTTTGGAAGCTGAAGCCCTGAAACTCGGTATTTCTGTTTCCAACAGCGAACTTTCTTACGGCATCAGCCAGATTCCCGCTTTTGCAGACCAAGACGGCAAATTCGACATGAATCTCTATCAGGCTTTCCTGCAAAGCAGGCAAATGTCCGCTGCCACCTTTGAGAACGACATGCGTAACAGCGCGTTGATCCAAAAGCTTCAGGAATATGTGACTCTGCCGGTCAAACCCACTGAAGCAGAAGCTCGCGCCCTTTTCGACTCTGCTTCTGAAAAAGTTCAGATCGACTACTACTATGTTTCCGGTGCTGATTTCGTTAAAAACATGAACATCAGCGACAAGGAAATTGAAGCTTTCTACAAGGCCAACCCGGACAAGTTCACCATTCCGGGCCGTTCTATTGTAAAGTACATTGCTTTCACTCCGGAAGAACTCTCTATCAACGAGACAGTAACTCCCGAAGAAATCAAAGCATACTACGAAGCAAACAAAGAATCTTTCCAGCAGGAAGAACAGCTTAAGGCCCGCCACATCCTGATCACTGTGGATGAAAACGCGCCTGATAAAGACGTTGCTGCTGCTGAAAAGAAAATCAAAAAAGTTCTCGCCAAAGCCAAGTCCGGTCAGGATTTCGGCAAACTGGCTAAGAAATATTCTGAAGGCCCCAGCAACTCCAAAGGCGGAGAACTGGGCTGGTTCGGCCACGGTGCCATGGTTAAGCCTTTTGAAGATGCAGCTTTTGCACTGAAAAAAGGTGAAGTCAGCAAGCCTGTCCGCACCCGCTTTGGCTGGCACCTGATCAAAATTGACGATGTCCGCGAAGCCGGTCAGAAGGAACTTGATCAGGTAAAAGATGAAATCAGCTCCATGATCGCTCAGGAAAAAGCAGCTGACTCCATCACAGACAAACTGGATCACGCCATTGACTTACTTGCTTCCGGCCTGAAGCTGGACAAAGTATCTGACGAAATCGGCGTTGCATTCAAGAAAAGCGAACAGGCCACTGTGCAGAACCTTTCCCGTGCCTTCGGCATGACCGAAAGTGCAGCCCAGACCATCATCGCTCTGCCTAAAGGCAGCGCAACTGAGATGCCTGTTGCCATTGACGGCGGCTACATCCTCGTGGAGAAAGAAGAAGACGTTCCTCCGACCCTGAGCCCGCTCAAGGATCAGAAACAGGACATCGATAGCTTCCTTTCCCAGCAGAGAGCCATGCAGCTCGCTAAGGTCAAAGCCATGGCTATCGTGGCCCAGCTGACAAACGAGCAAACCGCTGCCAAGGAACTCAAGTCCATCAAGAAAGACCTCAAAACTTCCGAGCCTTTCGGCCGCGACGGTTTTGTTCCCGGTCTGGGCATGAACCCCAAGCTGGCTCAGGCTGCTTTTGCAACCAAAAAAGACCAGTGGATGTCTGAGGTTTTCGAACTTCCCGGCGGATTCATCGTCGCCCGTGTTGACGACCGCATTCCTCCTAAGGAAGAAGCATGGGAAGCCCAGAAAGAAATGGTTATGAATGCTCTGTTCCAGCAGCGTGCCAACGAAGTGTTCAATGCATTCCTCACCGAACTGCGAACCAAAGCTCAGGTTGAATACGTCCGCAAGGACCTCCTGAACTAATCTGACCACTTTCAGATGATATTAAGGGTCTGTTCTTGCGGGAACAGACCCTTTTTTTGTCCATAAATGCAGAACTTTTGTTTTAATCGCTTCTTTTACCTTGCAGAGTTTTTTTTGAGAGAGTAACAACAAAAAATTACCGTCAACACTAGCGTTGACACGATATTCCAGAGGATGACAGACCATGCTTAAGACCCCCAAAGGATATAAATTCACAGCCCTCGAGGCTGGATTCAAATACAGCGGCCGGAACGATCTGGCCCTGATTCTCAGTGATGTTCCTGCTGTTGCCGCAGCAGTTTTTACTAAGAACAAATTTCAGGCTGCCCCGGTTACCGTAGGCAAGGAGATTCTCACTGAATCTCAAGTTGTCCGCGGTGCCATAATTAATGCCGGTCTGGCTAATGCCTGCACAGGAGCGGAAGGAATTGAAGACTGCCGGGAAAGCCTTGTGCTGGTCGCAAAGTATCTGGGATTGAATTCCCGTGACCTGCTCCCCTCCTCCACCGGAGTCATCGGGCCGCGCTTTAATATGGAGAAATGGCGCGAGGCAGCACCTAAACTAAAAGGTGCACTTGCTGAAAACGATCCGGTCAAAGCTGCTAAAGCCATCATGACCACTGATAAATTTCCCAAACTGGCCTGGGGCGAAATTGAATGCAAGGGTAAATCTGTACGCATGCTCGGCATGTGCAAGGGTGCAGGCATGATCTCTCCGAATATGGCCACCATGCTCGGCTTCGTAACCTGCGATGCCGAAGTAGATCCAAAGTGGTGGCAGGAAGCCCTGCGTCGCTGCATCGACAAAAGCTTCAACTGCGTAACTGTTGACGGCGACACCAGCACCAACGACACGGTCATGGCCTTTGCCAACGGAGCTTCTGGAGTAAAAGCTGACAGCAGCGAATTACAGGATGCCATTGAAGCCCTGCTGCTTGATATCTGTCAGCAGCTTTCCTATATGATCGTGCAGGATGCTGAAGGCGGAACCAAAGTTATGCATATCAAGGTCAACGGAGCAGCCTCAGATGAAGATGCGGAACTCATGGTCCGGGCAGTTGGCAATTCACCGCTGGTCAAAACCGCGCTTTTCGGCGAAGACCCCAATTGGGGCCGCATTGTAGCCGCAGCAGGACGTAGCGGAGCTGAATTCGACCCCGAAAAATTGACCTTGAGTTTCGGCAAGATCGTTGTCTTTGAAAAAGGCAAGCCAGTTGAAGGCGACATGGACGCCCTGTTGGAACCGATCATGCGCAAACAGGATGTTGAAGTAAACATAACCCTCGGTGACGGCGAAGGTTCGTCCATACTTCAAGCTTCCGACCTGACCCGTGAATACATCAACATCAACGCTGATTACAGATCATAACAATCCAAATTAAGATAGAATCAGATATTTATATGATGAAAAATCTCAAAAACCGCGATAAGATGACCAGACTTGCCGACTTCCTCTTTGAAGTCGGCATGTTGCGCAAAACTCCACGAACCGGATACCAGTTTTTGGGCACAGGCTCAGAATCCGTAGCCGATCATTCCTACCGGGTAGCAGTACTGGGTTACGTTCTTGCTGATATGGCCGAGGCAGACATGGCCCGCACTGTGTTTATGTGCCTTTTCCATGACCTGCACGAAGCCCGCACCGGAGATTTCAACTACGTAAACCGGATCTACAATCGCAGCTACCGGGACAAGGCTCTGCGCCATACATTGGCCGGCACCGGGCTGGAAGATAAAATTTTCCCCCACTGGGAAGAACTGGAAGAGGCCGAAACCATTGAATCTAAACTGGCTCAGGACGCAGACCAGCTGGACTTCATCCTTAACCTTAAAGAAGAGCTGGATATGGGCAATCCCTATGCCGGGAAATGGCTGGAATCGGCACTGAAGAGACTGCGCACTGAAGAAGGCCAGAAACTAGCCGATAAGATAGCTGAAACAGACCATAAAGACTGGTGGTATCTCGGCCCGCCGCCCAGTTGGTGGGAAAACAAAAACGGCCTTGATGACGAAGACTAAATCAGGGTCAGCGAAAAATGAGCCCGAAAGGTTTTAATACTGCTCCCGGAACCTTTTCACTCTTTTATTTTGTAGATCATTATGCTAAGTGGACCGTCTAGTCATACCCTAAATTAGTTCCCAACTAATTCATTATAAAATTTTAATTAACGTATTAAAAACAAATTGTGGTAACCAACTGACAATGTCTCAAGCCGAAACTGAAAATAAATTACTCCTTCCGTTCAATATGCTCGGTAAGTGTTTCATGAATATTCTTGCTGAAGCAGGAGCCATGTTCATTTTCCTCATTGACGGATTGTTTCGTATTTTCAGTTCGCTGGGTATTTTCAATAAAACCATCAAGGAACTTTACTTTATCGGAGTAAAGTCCATTACTGTAATATCGCTGATCGGACTTTTTACCGGCATGGTCATCGGGCTCCAGACTTATTACGCCCTTGCAAAATTCGGTTCTGAAGGTTTCCTTGGCGCAGCCGTAGCCCTCTCGCTGGTACGCGAACTGGGTCCGGTACTCACCGCCATTATGCTCACCGGCCGGGCCGGATCTTCCATGACCGCAGAAATCGGGGTCATGCGCATATCAGAACAGATTGACGCCCTTGAACTCATGGATATCAATCCCATGAATTATCTGGTCAGTCCTAAGATTGTTGCTTCACTTATTTCATTCCCGATTCTGACCGCCCTTTTCGACCTCATCGGCATTGTAGGCGGTTACCTGACCGGAGTAGCTCTGCTGGGCGGTAACTCAGGTGTTTATTTCCACCGGGTATACACATCCCTCTCGTGGGAAGATATTTCTGCGGGATTCAGCAAATCCATCGTCTTTGCCGTTCTGGTCTGTACGATATGCTGTTTTCAAGGTTACTTCACCCACCACCGCAAAGACGGCAAAGGCCCCGAAGGCGTCAGCCAGGCAACAACAACCGCAGTCGTCATGTCCTGTGTCATGGTCCTTGTGTCCGACTACATCATGACCTCACTGCTTTTCTAACGGGGCCCCATGAATACCAACGCACCGGATATTAAAATCGAAAACCTGACTATCGGCTACGATGACAGTCCCGTGGTTTCCGACATAAACGCGACCCTTCCCGGCGGAGGAATTTCCGTCATACTTGGACGCTCAGGTTGCGGAAAATCAACCCTGCTCAAAAATATCCTCAAGCTGAATACCCCCATGGGCGGAGCCGTCTATCTGGGTAAACACAATATTTACGAAATGAAACGCAAGGCCTTCCGCTGTCTGAAACAGCGTATAGGCGTTCTTTTTCAGGATGGAGCGCTGTTAGGCGCACTGAATCTCTTCGATAACGTGGCTCTGCCCCTACGTGAACATACCCGGCTTAAGCAGCCGGAGATTTACGAAGTGGTCAAGGCCAAGCTCAGCCTGGTGGGACTTGAAAAGTTCATGGACTATTACCCCAATGAACTTTCAGGGGGCATGCGCAAAAGAGCCGGGCTGGCCCGGGCCATGGTCATGGATCCGGATATTCTCTTCTGCGACGAACCCACATCAGGTCTCGATCCCATCAACTCCGCAGAACTTGACAGCCTGCTCCTTGAACTCAAGGAAAGGTTTGACATGACCGTCGTAGTTGTCAGCCATGATCTGGCCAGCATGGAAACCATCGCCGACTATGTTGTTGTTCTCGGCGAAGGTAAAACTATTTTCAAGGGACAGAAGGAAGAACTTCTGGCAACAGATGAACCTTACCTGCGTCAATTTTTGGATCGTGAAGGTGAAAAGCGCGAAAACCCGCGTTTGACAATGGCTCCCCTTGATCCTTCAGTTATGAAAATGGATTGCACCAAATACATTGGTGACTTGAACAGTAATTAAATGGACACGGATTCCGGCATGAAAAAATACCCCAAGGAAACAGCAGTCGGCATATTTGTCTTTCTCGGCCTGCTTTGCATTATCTACATGAGCGTCAAACTTGGTGATGTGCATATGTTTACAGACGACCACTACCATGTGACTGCCAACTTTAACGACGTGACCGGACTAAGGGTAAATTCCCCTATTGAAATGTTAGGCGTTCCCATAGGTTATGTGAATAAGATTGACCTTGATCTGGAAAAACAGAAAGCCGTGCTGACCTTGAGCATTGAAAAACGCATCGAGCTTACCGATGATGCCATTGCCTCGGTTAAAACCAGCGGGCTGATCGGGGACAAGTACATCAAAATCTCCCCCGGCGGTGTGGGTGACCCCATTGAACCAGGTGGAGTTATAATTGAAACTGAGTCCGCAATTGATATTGAAGACTTGATCAGCAACTATGTTTTTGGCAAAGTCTAAAAAACAACTTAATAAATAATCGGTTCTCAAAAATGAAAAGAACATTATCCATAGTCATTATAGTTTTGCTCCTCTGTCTTTCAGCCGGGGCTGGTTTTGCAGCAGAGAACTCCCCCATGGTCAGGCTACGGTCTGGAATTCAGGGAGTAATTGAAGTTCTCAACAATCCTGAATACAAGGGCAATCCCGATAAACACCCGGAAATGGCCCTCAAAATCCGTGAAACCATAAAGGATTTTTTCAATTTCGAAGAGCTATCCAAACGCTCCGTGGGACGCCCTTGGCTTAAGTTTACCCCGGAAGAAAAAGAAAGATTTGTCTCTCTCTTCACCAACCTCCTAGAGCAGACCTACCTCGGGCGTGTCGGGGAATATTCCGGTGAAAAAGTCGCATTTGACAAAGAGACCATTATTAAGGGAAAATATGCTCAGGTTGATACACGTTTGCTGACCGGCAAACAGGATATCCCGGTTTTCTACCGCATGAAGCTTACTGACGGAGAATGGGATGTTTATGATGTAAAAATTGAAGGTGTAAGTTTGGTAAAGAACTATCGCACCCAATTTACCGGCATCCTTGATACTACTAATGACCAAACTTTCGAGGCCAGCAAGAAAGAACTTTTCATTCGCCTTGAAAAAAAATGCGCTGAACTTAAAACTAACCCCAAAGCTACTGCTGAAAACGGCATTAAATAACGGAAACAACCATGACCCGGAACTATTCCACAACAATTCTCGCCTTTCTGGTTCTGACAATGATCCTGCTGACCTTTCCTTCACAGGTAAGATCAGAGGACGCTAAGAACCCGGTAATGCTCGCGCAGGTAGGTGCCGGTGTAATCGGTGCCGTAGAAAACAATCCTGAAGAATACGCCGAGGATGAATTCAGCGAGGACATGTGGGGCGATTCCGCACATAACGAAGAAGCCAGTGCCTCTGATCCGTGGCAGGGCTATAACCGTGCGATGTTCAAGTTCAACGACTACCTGTATTTCAACATCATGAAACCCGTCACTAAGGGTTATATGTGGGCGGTTCCTCTCAGACCAAGGACTTGGACCAACAACTTTTTCCAGAACATGCTCTACCCCGTACGGTTGACAAGCTGTCTGCTACAGGGGAAATTTTATACAGCGGGAGCTGAAACATCCAAATTTGTTGCCAACTCACTCTTCGGACTGGGCGGACTCGGCAACGTTGTAGGTGAGGCACAGTCCACCATGCCCCTCTACCTCGGTAACGAGGACATGGGACAGACTTTCGGCGTCTGGGGTATCCCCAACGGTCCTTACTTTGTGCTGCCTTTCTTCGGTCCTTCCACCATCCGTGATTCTGTAGGTCTGGGAATCGACACCTTTGTGCTCAACCCCTTCTGGTGGTTCGGCATCCCTTGGTACTATTCCGCTTCAGCCGGAGCTTACAACCAGATCAACAAACTTTCATTCCACATCGGTGAATACGAATCCCTCAAGGAAGGCTCTATTGATCCTTACCTCGCTCTCAGAGATGCTTACCTGAGCTATCGGGCCAAACAGGTCAGGGATGCCAAGATTGATCCCAATAAGCCCAAACCGCAGATGACCACCAACCCGGATGCGGCCCCGCAGAAGTAATTCCCGTGAAAATCGCAGTTATATCTGACACCCACCTCCGTGAGCCGGACAACAGGCTCACGGAGGTTTTTAATAAGTATCTCGCAGATGCGGATCTGCTCCTGCATTGCGGGGACATGACCACCTTTTCCATGTGGCAATTCTTCTGTCAGCACCCAAATTTTCACGCAGCCCTAGGAAATTGTGATGAATGGGCACTTTCCGATTATCTGCAACCGCTGGAATCCGTAAATTTCCACGGATTGCGCATCGGCATAGCTCACGGTTGGGGATCACGTTCACAGGTATCCCGAAACGTAGCAGATTCCTTCGGGCCGAACTTTGATCTGGTCTGTTACGGGCACACCCATATTCAAGACTGGTCCATTGTCAGTGGAGTGCAGATGCTCAATCCCGGAAGCCTGACTTCCCCCCGCGATGAACGACCGCCCTGCGTGGCGATTGTGGAAGTGGACGAGGAGCAGAACATGGAATGCTCTTTCGTGCCTGTAGATTAACGCCTCCGGCGTATATGGTCCCGCCCAGAAGTCAAGCTTGGATTGATTAAGAGGTGGATGCAAACGTATATTCGGCATCTATGTGCCCTGATGGTGTATCCGCACTCCTGCTCCTCATCGGCTCAACGGCTTTTTAAGCCACCGCCGGA
>RDSB01000027.1 GCA_004923195.1 Marinifilum sp. JC120
GATACCGAATCGGTACTTGGTGCCTCAGAGCACGAATAAGAAAAGGAATATCAATAGTTACACCATTAGGTGAGGGACGACTACGGCCTAAAAAGACTTGAAGATAGATTTGACGGGGTGCTTGACATTGTGCCGCATAAGAAAAAGGCCCGTTCCAGATGGAACGGGCCTTTTGATTTGTTTTGCGCTTTGGATTTAGAATTCAAATCCCATATCCAAACTTACAATGTGGGTGCGGGAGTTGCTGATTTCAGTATCGAGGATACCTTCAGCCGGTCTTGCGTCGATGGTGCGGTCTTTCATCCAGAGGTAGTTGTAGGCAGCATCGATTTTGAAGCTTTCATACTTCCAGCCAATACCGAAAGAAAGGTTCTGGCGGTCACTGGTAGGCAGCATGTAGTCAATGTAGCCATCGGGGATGGGGCTCTGGTCATAGAAGTAACCAACTCTGAGAGCAAGGTCTTCAATGGGCAGATATTCAACACCGAACTGGAATCTCCAAACGTCATTCCATTTTTTAGGAACTTCTACTGATGTCTGTCCGATGGCGGTTATTTTTTCGAATTCGTAAGTCAAGTGGCTGTAGTCACTCCACATAGACCAGATGGCGTCGAATTCAAAGTTAAGATTTTTTAACGGTTTATATTCAATTCCGCCGAAAAACATATGTGGGGTCTTCATGGTCATTTTGACGTCTGAATCCGTGAAGGATCCGGGCGCTAGGGCTGCGGCTCCGGGAGAAACAACGTAGCTTGCAGACCCGGAAGCTCTATGGCTCATTTTACTGCGCCAGGAAAGACCGATGGACCATTGGTCATTGGGTGTAATGTGGATAGCAGCGTTTACGCCGGGGGTGAAGCCGTTAACGAGGATGCGCTGGTCTACATCAAAAGTGTATGTTGTAGGGTCCTTTAGGGTAGAAGCATCAAGCTTCTTTCTGAGGTCGGCGCGGACCTTCATAAATTCAAGACCACCCGCAATAGATACGTACTCGTTAAATTTATATGCGAGGTTTGGGTTGAAAGAGTAACTTTCAATTGCTGTATTGTAGGATGCATATCTGCCGGACCACTTTTCGTCGAACTCGGTTCCAAGTCCAAAGCGGGTAAATGTACCGACACCCAGCCAGAGGTTATCATTAATCTGGTGTGTGATGTATGCATTCGGCGGGAAGAAAACGTTATTGGTACCACTGTTTTTTGTGGAAACGCCATTGTAGGTGGTGGTCAGATCCATCATGGGAGAGATCATGGCTACACCGGCTTGAATATGGGTCCCGTCCAACTGAGTTATACCGGCAGGGTTCCATGCAATGGCAGATGGATCGTCAGCCTTTGCTATCATGGCTCCACCAAGTGCGTTACCACGAGCTCCCCACTCGTAGATAGCAAAACCTGCTGCTTCAGCTTTACTGCTGAATCCGGGGACTATTGCCAATCCCATTAAAACGATTAGCACGCTGAAACATGCTGTAAACTTGGTCCTCATATACACTCCTTCAAAAAAAATGCTGAAAATACTTAATGACTTTGACTAGATAAAGCCATCCCCTCAAGAAAATGCATATACTGACTAGCTTGAATGTTAAATTAAGTAAAGTAAAATTGACGCAATTGTAAATTGTTGTAAAAATAACAAAGGTTATAGTTAGTTTTATTTAGCATACATGTGCGTATGTTTATTTGTTGTGGTGGTATTTCGTATGCTTTCGGTGATGCAAAAAGGCGTTGTTGCAATGTTGTTTTTTTAGAGTATGTTGGTGTAACAGTGTTAACGGATGAGTTTCGGCTAGTAGTGTAGTTTGTAATCGCTATTTCAAACGAAAACAATATTGCATTTTTGGTTTGGTGTGATGAGTTATGGAGTGCTGCAAGAACGCAGATTGATTAACATAAAAAAGGCAGCCACATGAGTGTGACTGCCTTTTTATCTTCTATGGTAAGGAGTTGTTAGCGAATAAAATACGCAAGATATTCCTGATTTCCTTTGGGCCCTTTAATACTGGAAGGAACAAGTCCTTTCAAATGAAGGCCCAGTTCAGTAGATGCGAAATTAACAATCCTATCCACTGTCTGCTGCCTTAGTGATTCATCGTGGACAACCCCTTTGTCGGTTTGTCCAGGGGCAACTTCGAATTGTGGTTTGATCAGGCAGACGATTTCGCCTTTTTCCTTGAGGAACCGCACAAGGGCTGGAAGTATTTTTGTTAAGGAAATGAAGGAGACATCGCAGACGGCAAGATCAATTTTTTCCGGGATCAGGTCTTCCTCTGCATGGCGCAGGTTTATGCGCTCAAGGTTGGTAACCCGTTCATCCTGTTGCAATTTCCAATGCAGTTGTCCGTAGCCCACATCCGCGGCATACACACGAAGAGCTCCGAATTGAAGCATGCAGTCGGTAAACCCCCCGGTGGAAGCGCCTGCATCAAGAGCCACTTTACCTTTGGGGTCAAGGCCGAGTTCTTCAATAGCGGTTAGTAGCTTGTAACCGCCACGGCTGACAAAGCGGTCGCGGCCTTTGACTACGATTTCAAGGTCCTGATCCAACTGCATTCCAGGTTTAGTGACCGGAATTTTTTGTCCGTCCTTAAGGTAGTGGGCCTGTCCGGCCATAATCATGCGCTTAGCCTGTTCTTGAGTTTCTGAGTGGCCTTGGGAGAACAGCATCTGGTCTGCGCGTTCCTTCTTTGCCACTTATTTTTTCTCCAGACCGAGCATGGAAACAACGTTATCCGCTGCTTTAGAAATGTAGTCAGCTTCAGACATTTTTTCTTTTTCAGTACTTTCGATAACAAGCTCAGGCTTGTTGGAGCGGGATACGTCCGGGGTCACTTCATATTCAGCAGGGAAGTCGTTCTGGTAGTACATGTCTTGAAAGCCAACGAATTTGAGCTGGTGCGCGGTGGAGTCCAGCACAGCACTTTCTTGCTCGTTGATCAGTCCCAGTTCTTTGGCCCGGATCAGTCCGGCAAAACATTCGCCGCCCTGAGTACAGGCAATGTGTCCGTGGGAGTTGGCCAGCAACATGGAATCCATGATCATCTGTTCGCTGACCTGAATTACTTGAAATGATTTTTTGCCGCCAATAGCTTCAAATTTTTCAGCGAAATGTTTTACGCGCGGGAAGGAAACCGGGTTACCAATCATTGCGGCTTGCGCAACAGAGGCTTGAACTTTAACAGGCTTGTATTCGCGCTCGCTTTCTTCTTTAACGGAGTAGTAGCGGTAGACCGGGTCAGCATGGGCGGATTGAACACCGAATACGCGAGGCAGTTCGGTGATAATTTCCAGCTCGTAGAGTTTGAGGAAACCGGCCATGATGGCAGTGATGTTACCTGCGTTTCCAATGGGAACGAAAATGCATTTATCTTTGAGATCCCAATCATACCACTGGGCAACTTCAAAGGCATATGATTCCTGTCCCAGAATTCTCCAAGAGTTTTTAGAGTTGAGCAGGGCTACGCGGTAGTTGTCTGCAAGATTCTCAACAACCTTCATGCAGTCATCAAATACACCGGGAACTTCCAGAACCTTGGCTCCACTGCCCAAAGGCTGAGCAAGCTGTTGCGGGGTAACTTTGCCTTGCGGAAGGATAACAACAGATTTAACGCCTTCTTTCATGTACGAGGCATAAAGAGCTGCCGCTGCTGATGTGTCTCCGGTTGAAGCGCAGACAGTCAGGATTTCATCCCAGCTGTTTTTGTTCATCAGTGTGTTTATGTAGCTGAAAGCACAGGCCATGCCGCGATCTTTAAAAGATGCACTGGGGTTCTGCCCGTCATTTTTGTATGCGGTTTTGATGCCTGTTACAGCATTGAGAGCATCGCTTGATGCAACAATAGGGGTGTTGCCTTCCCCGAGGTAAAGGATCTCATCTTCGTCCATTACCGGGGCGAAAAGTTCGTAGAAGCGGAAGATGCCGTGCAGGCTGTCGTTTTTAGTGGAGCAGCGAGCATCAAAGATTTCGCGCCACTCTTTGCCGCTGGTTTTTTTTAGTTCGTCGAAAGTCAGGTCTTCGAGGATGAAAACAGAACCGCATTCAGGGCAGGTGTAGTGCAGTTCGTTAATGTCATAGCGGGCGTTGCAACCCAGACAATGATATTCCATTTTACCGCGATATTCAGGAAATTTATTAGCAAGACTCATGGTTTATCCTCCGATGGAAATATTTTGCCTCCGGCGGCCCTGCCGGGTGCCTTAACCCCTTTGAAAAGGGTCTAAGAATCCCAAACTTTTTAGTAAGGCTTTGCCGCTGGAGACGATTAAGTATCTTTTATCAAAGAAATTCAGGCCCCATGTTAAATTTATGGGGAGATTTTATTTTTTGGGCAAGCATATCGATCATAAGAGCGAAAGCCCGCTAGGGAGTCCAGAGGGGCTTAGCCCTTCTGGTCCCGCTGAAGGCGTCCCCGAGGGGCCGCCGGAGGGCTATATGGCACAATTAACCGGGCCAAATTTTAGGTATACTCATGGCGAACATCCAGACGCCGAGGCTGATCTTGAGCGCCATGCCGAAGGCTTTGCCCCAGAACGCACCATATGCGGAATGTTTGGCTTCGACAAAGCTTCTGCCGTGGGTTAGCTCGAGGACAAGGCAACCGCCGAAAGAACCGAGTAGCGCACCGGGCAGGGCACCGAGACCGAAAAAGAATGGTGCTCCGAGGATCGCTCCACCGATGGCTCCTATGAATGCGCCAATATTGCCGCGTCCGGTTGCGCCGTATTTCTTGCCCCCAAAATATTGGGCCACGAATTCAAGAATTTCACCCACAAGAGCGATAATACCTAGAATTATGATGAAGTTCCAAGTCATTGTTTCGGGCTGATAGAATTTCCACCCGGCAACAAGAGCCAAAATAAGCCAGTTAGCCGGAAGCCCGAAAATATGCAGTGCCAGCGAGCACAGCATAAGCAGAATGACTAGAACTGCCAATGCAGTAATCATTATTTATTCCTCGTCCCTGAGATCCACAACGCGCACAGCCTTGCCTTCCGTTTTGGGAATGGAGTTATGTTGCACCAGTTCAACTCTTGGGGTGATGAGGATTTCATCGCGGAGCATTCCGGCGATCTTTTTCTGGATACCCTGCAATGCCCGCATATCTTCGATAAAATGTTCTTCCTTGATTTCCACCTTGACCCTGATCTGATCCATGAGACCTTCTTTGATCAACTCAATGAGGTAATTCTGGCCCACTTCGGGGATGCCCATAATGATTTTTTCGATTTGCATGGGATAGATGTTCACGCCTTTGAGGATGAGCATGTCATCAGCGCGGCCCATGATGCGGTCGATGCGCCGTGAGGTACGGCCGCATTTACACTGACCGGGAATGAAACGGGTCAGGTCGCGGGTACGGTAGCGGATAATGGGCATTCCTTCACGGGTCAGGGTAGTCATGACCAGTTCGCCGACTTCGCCTTCAGCAACGTGTTCCCCGGTTTCGGGGTTGATAATTTCGGCGATATAGGAATCTTCCCAGACATGCATGCCAGCCTGCTCAGTACATTCAAAGGCTACCCCCGGACCGTTCATTTCAGACAGGCCGTAAGAGTTGTAGGCTTTGATGTGCATCAGCTCTTCGATTTTGCGGCGGGTGTGTTCGGTATGCGGCTCAGCTCCGATGAGGGCTACCTTCCAAGGCATTTCGGCTGGATCGTAGCCTTCTTCGCGGACTTTGGCTGCAAAGTAGAGGGCGAAAGATGGAATGATGTGCAAGGCGGTGACGTTAAAATCGCGGATAAGTTTGATCTGACGCTTGGTGTTACCGGCACCAGCAGGTACGGTCAAACAGCCGAGACGTTCGGAACCGTAATGAATACCGAGTCCCCCGGTGAACAGGCCGTAACCGGACATATTCTGGAGTACATCGCTTTTGCGTACACCGACTGCGTACATGGAACGGGCCATGAGGTCGGCCCATGTATCAAGGTCTTTTTGGGTGTAGAGGACTGCGGTGGGCGTTCCGGTAGTACCGGAAGAAGCGTGCAGACGTACAAAATTATCCAGCGACTGGGTCAGCAATCCGTAGGGATACTGAGAGCGCAGGTCATCTTTGGTGGTGAAGGGAAGCTTGGTTACATCATCAGCTGTTTTGATGATGGATGGATCAATGCTGTTCTTTTTGAAAACTTCACTATAATACGGAGAATTTGCAGCCAGCTCGATGGTTTTTTTCAGTCTTTGAACTTGAAGTTCTTCCAGTTTGCCCCTTTCAAGGGTTTCGGCTTCATGAAAATACATTAATTTTCTCCGTGTAAATGTTTTCAGTGCATCACGTCATAAATATTATCCGATTATTCATCGTCATATTCTGACGGATATGGCTCAGCAGCGAGGTTTTCAAAGGATGTATACGGGCCGAAAAAGGCCAATTCAACAATACCAGTAGGGCCGTTACGCTGCTTACCGATAATAACTTCCGCAGTATTGGTGATAGGTTTGTCTTCTTTTTTGTTGTAGAAATCTTCACGGTAAAGGAAGAGAATAATATCTGCATCCTGCTCGATCGCACCGGACTCACGCAGGTCGGACATCATTGGTCGTTTGTCGGTACGTTCTTCAACTTTACGGTTAAGCTGCGACAGGGCAATAACTGGGATGTTCAGTTCTTTGGCCAGTGCTTTAAGTGTTCGTGAAATATCAGAAATTTCCTGTTCACGAGAGTCGACACGCGCACTTGAGCGCATAAGTTGCAGGTAATCTACCATTACCAGCCCGAGGTTGTGCTGGGATTTCAAACGCCTGCATCTTGCGCGTAGTTCCATGGTGGAAATCGCGGGAGTATCATCAATAAAAATGGGTGCTTCTGTCAAGTCTTGAGCAGCGTCATAGAGCTTGGTCCAGTCTTCGTCATCCAGCTGTCCTGTTCTAAGACGGGAAAGGTCAACCTTTCCGTGACAGGCGAGCATACGGGTCATAAGCTGTCCCATTGCCATTTCAAGGGAAAATACAGCAGTAGTGACCCCGGAATGAAGTGCGGCGCGCATGGCTACGTTCAGGGCAAAAGCTGTTTTACCCATACTGGGACGACCGGCGATGATGATCAAATCGGAGTTTTGCAGCCCCGCAGTCATCTCATCAAATTTGTGATAAGTGGTGGTTATGCCGGTAACAAGCGATTTTTGCGCAACTCTATTCTCAAGATCTTGAAATACTTCCTGAATGAGAGCTTTACTACCTTTAATAGTGGTAGTCTTTTTAGAGTCAGTGATATCAAAGATGGCTTGCTCGGAATGATCCAGAAGTTCTTTGACATCCTGAGCTTCAAAGCTTTCATTAATGATATTGGCAGCTGTATCGATAAGGCTGCGCTGGATGCCTTTTTCAGCGACAATTTCAGCATGGTGCAGGGCATTTGCGGAACTGACAACAGAGTTGGCAAGTTCTGCTAAATACACAGGGCCGCCTACTGAATCAATTGTACCTTTAGCAGTAAGATATTCACTGACAGTGATCAGATCAATGGGCGCATTTCGACCATAGAGATCTTCAAAGGCCCGGAAAATTTCCTGATGGGCAGGGGAATAGAATGCGTCGGATTTGACGATATCAACGAGGTCGTTGAATATGGTGTTACTTAAAAAGACACCACCGAGAACGGCCTGTTCTGCTTCGAGGTTGTGAGGCGGGACTTTACGCAAAAGATCGGACGAAGCGTCGTTAGACGCTCCGCCCGAATTGTAGTCTGAGCCTGATTTACGCTTCTGCTTCTGCTTCTGCATCTGCTTCCGCTACGGGTGCTTCGGTTTCAGCGGGTGCTTCAACCTCTTCTGCGGGCTCTTCTTCAACCGGTCCGCCAACTTTGGCAACAACCAGTTTAACTTCACCGCGAACTTCGGGGTGGAGTTTAATTTCGATGTCGTACTCACCGAGGGAACGGATAGGATCGGACAGCAGGATTTTTCTGCGGTCGATTTCGAAATCCATTTCTGCGAGAGCGTCAGCGATGTTAACTGCGGTTACGGAACCGTACAGTTTTTCGCCTTCACCGACACGAACTTCAATGTTAACTTCAACTTCAGCCAGTCTGTCTCTGAGACCTTCTGCCTGAGTGCGGAGATTATCAGCCATTTCCTGAAGCTTTCTTTTCTCAAGGTCGAACTGCTTGAGGTTAGCTTCGGAAGCAGGCATGGCCAGACCCTGAGGAATCAGGTAGTTGCGGCCATAACCGGCTTTAACGGATACGATATCTCCAAGACTACCCAGAGCGTCTACATCGGCACGTAAAATAAGTTTCATGTAGTCCCCCTAGATACTCTTTTTCTTAACATCGGTGCTATGCACAGTAGTGTAGTGCATGAGTGCCATCTGTCTTGAACGTTTGATTTCAGTGGTCAGACGACGCTGATGCTTAGCGCATGTACCGGTGATTCTGCGAGCAATAATTTTGCCGCGTTCGGTTACGAAGTCCTTGAGAATGTCAGGACGTTTATAATCGAGAGGAAGGTTCTTATCCGCGCAGAAGCGGCAGAACTTTCTTTTGGGTGTGAATTTTCTTTTGAACGCCATGATTAAGCCTCCTCTGCCTTTGCGGTTTCATCAAGTTTAACAGTTACGAACTTGAAGATTCCATCGGTGATACGAATGTTGCGCTCGAGTTCTGCAACCAGCGGGCCGGGTGCTTCGAATACGAGGCGGACATAGTATCCACGAGTCTGGTTCTGGACAGGGTAAGCCAACTGGCGGGAACCCCAATCGTCGATCTCATCCATTTTGCCGCCTTCGCGGTCGATGATTGCGATGAGTCCTTCAACGAGTTCCTTGCGATTGTCGCTCGCAAGTTCAGGGCTCAAAAGCAACAGTGCTTCATACTTTCTGAGCATTTATAAAACCTCCTTATGGTCTATGGCCCTTTCCTATAAATAAGGGCAAGGCAAAAAAGGATCACTATTCCCTTCACTGACTTCTGTCAAGCCAGAAACCTGTATATCTTAAAAAAAGGAAAGCCGGAAGTAAATTTACTCCCGGCTTTTGTACTTAAGATCTGTCTGGAATTTAAATTCCCAGAATATTGTAACCGCAATCAACGAAGTGGGTTTCTCCGGTAACACCAGCGGAAAGGTCGGATGCGAAGTAGACAGCAGTTCTACCGACATCATCAGTGGTTACGTTGCGTTTGAGCGGTGCTCTTTCTTCGATGTGTCTGAAGATGTCCTTAAAGCTTGAGATGCCGGAAGCAGCCAGGGTCTTGATGGGGCCTGCGCTGATGGCATTGATACGGACATTCTTCTCGCCGAGATCTACGGCAAGGTAACGTACGCTGGCTTCAAGGGTAGCTTTGGCTACACCCATTACATTGTAGTTGGTGATTACCCTGTTTGAGCCGAGGTAAGTCATAGCCATAACGGAACCGCCGGGCTTGATGATACCTTCATATGCATTACAGAGGCTGACCAGTGAATAAGCAGAAACGTCCATAGCGAGGTGGAAGCCGTCGCGGGAGGTTTCGATGTATCTTTTCTTGAGGTCATCACGGTTAGCGAAAGCAACGGAGTGGATGAGTATATCAATATCTCCCCACTGTTCTTTTACTTCTGCAACGGAAGCAGCGACGCTTTCATCGCTCTGCACGTCACACTGGAAAGTGAACGCACCGCCCAGTTCTTCGCTGATGGGTTCAACGCGTTTCTTGATGGCGTCGTTTACATAGCTGAAAGCCAGTTCGGCTCCCTGTTCTTTAAACTGCTTGGCGATGCCATAAGCAATGCTTTTTTTGTTAGCAACACCGAAAATCAGTGCTTTTTTACCTTTCAGAAGCATTGATATCTCCTTATTTTGCAACTTAATTTTTAAATGTATTTAAGCGTCAAGTTCTGATTCAGTCAAGAGGGTGAACGCTTCCATGTACTTATCGCGGGTTTTGGTTGCGATTTCTTCGGGTACTTCGGGAGCCGGGGGCTGCTTGTTGAATTTGATTTCAGTCAGCCAGTCACGCAGGAACTGTTTGTCAAAGCTGGGCTGGGATTTTCCTGCTTCGTAGCCTTCAACAGGCCAGAAACGAGAGGAATCCGGGGTCAGTACTTCATCAATGATGATCAGTTCGCCATCATAGATTCCGAATTCAAATTTGGTATCGGCAATGATGATTCCTTTTTCACGAGCATAGTCACGACCACGCTTGTAAATTGAAAGGGTGGCTTCCTGAACTTTATCAAAAAGTTCTTTGCCAAGCATTTCGGTGGCTTTTTCTACGGAAATGTTTTCATCGTGTTCGCCCAGCTCCGCCTTGGTGGAGGGGGTGAAGAGCGGCTGCTCCAGCATTTCGGATTCTTTGAGTCCTTCTGGTAGTTTGTGGCCGCAGACTTCGCCGGTGTTCTGGTAATCCTTCCAGCCGGAACCGGTGATGTAGCCGCGCACAATGCACTCGATGGGCAGGGGCTTGGCTTTTTTGACCAGTACGGAACGTCCTTCCAACTGATTGCGGTATTTGTGGAGAACTTCAGGATAGTCATCCACTTTAGAGGCGATCAAATGGTTGGGAACGATGTCTTTAAACATGTCCATCCAGAAGAGGGTGATCTGGTTCAGGATTTTACCCTTATCGTCAATGGGATTGGGCATGATGACGTCATAAGCAGATATTCTATCGGTGGTAACCAGCAGAAGCTTGTTCTCATCCACTTCATAAATATCGCGGACTTTACCGCGTGAGAGAAGTTTCAGTTCTTTGATATCAGTTTCAACAACATGTTTGGACATCCGCGTATCCTCTTATAATTAGTTAAAATGATTGTTGGGCATACAACGCGGCGAAGCCCAAATGAAAGTTCTTGGGATTCTTAAACCCTTTTTTCAAAAAGGGTTTAAGTCGCCGGAGGCAAAATCAAATAGACCTAAAGCGCGCAGCGCATCAACTTTTTAATCTTGTCTCAACAGAACGGGCATGCGCCTCAAGACCTTCGAGGCGAGCCAGTCTTGCAATTTTTCCGCCGTGGCGGTTGATGTAATTCTGATCAGTATAGATCAGACTTGTCTTTTTAGTAAATGTCTCCACTGAGAGGGCAGATGAAAATCTTGCTGTTCCTACAGTGGGTAGAACGTGGTTGGGGCCTGCGAAGTAGTCTCCAACAGGTTCGGGAGTGAAGTGGCCCATGAAAATGGCACCAGCATGTTTGATTTGGCCGATGGCTCCCCATGGTTCTTCAAAAGCAAGTTCCAAATGTTCCGGAGCCATTTTGTTAACAAAATCAATCCCTGTTTGAAGATCGGGGACTTTGACTATTGCGCCCCAGTCTTCAAGAGATTTAAGGGCGATCTCACCACGGGGAAGAAGGTCAGCCTGTTTCTTGAGTTCATACTTGACCTTTACGCCAAGCTCATCATCCCAAGTCACGAGGATGGAAGAAGCAAGCGGGTCATGTTCGGCCTGAGAGAGTAGGTCCGCTGCAATCCATGCCGGATCGGAATCTCCGTCTGCGAGGATTGCAACTTCACTGGGGCCGGCAATCATGTCGATGCCGACTTCACCTACCAACTGGCCTTTGGCAGTGGCAACAAATATGTTACCGGGGCCTGCGATAACATCACAGGGAGCGATGGTGTCGGTTCCGTAGGCAAGACCACCGATGGCCCATGCTGATCCGGATGCGTAAATTTCGGTAATACCCAGCTCCTGCGCAGTGGCAAGAATATATGGGTTCAGAGTTCCGTCCTTACGGGGAGGGGAGATTACTGCAATTTCCTTGACCCCGGCAACCTGTGCAGGCACGGCGTTCATTATCATGCTGGAGATGAGCGGGGTTTCTCCGCCCTGACCTCCGGGGACGTACAGGCCGACACGGTCAACAGGGCGTACCAGCTGGCCGAGGATGGTTCCGTCTTCTCCGGTAGTCCACCATGATTCTTCAACCTGTTTGCGATGAAAATTTCTGATGTTGCGGATGGCCTCTTCGATAATTTCAAGGTCCTGAGATTCAATTTCCGCATAAGCAAGACTGCGTTGATCCCTGCTGACCTTGAGCATGGACTGGGTGAAGTCCGGGCAGTCGAATTGTTTGGTGTAATCTACGAGGGCCTTATCGCCTTCGGTTTTTACTTTGGAGAGGATGTCTTTGACAATGGAGTCTACTTTACTGTCGGGGTTGACTCTTAGTTGGAGCCATTTCTTGATTTCCGGCCAGTCCTGCTGTCCAGAATAGGTGATATCTCTGCAAGGCATAGAAGTGTCCTTAAGATGTGATTGGTGAGTATGATACTTACGAAGAGAAGTATTTCTGATGTGTTTTTCCCTTATCTTAATGCGCTTTAAAAGTCGAGCAGAATAGGGCGAGGCATTGGGAAATAGAAAGGGCCGGAAGTTTGCAAACTTCCGGCCCCCGGCGTCAAGGCTATGCTAAATTTCTAAGATTTCTTAGAACTTGTAAACGAGACCAACTGCGAACTTGAGGCAGTCAGCGTCTTTACCTGCGCGAGCAGCTGCGCCGGTAACGGGGGAGTTTTCCCAAACGTTTTTGTCAAGGTTCATGTTTACGTAACCGAATTCAACGATAGCAGCCAGTTCGTCGTAGATCTGGTAGTTGGTGTTGAAGTCAACTTCGAAAGCATTGTCCTTGGTGGTCAGGAAGTTACCGTCAGCAGCGATGTTGGTGTTGGTAACGCCAGCAGTAGCGCTTTTGATCAGGTCTTTGTCGTTGGTACCCTGGATGTACAGGAGGTGAATGTCGTGGCTCAGTTTTTCGAAGAAGGAGATCTTCTCGAGAGAAAGGCCAACAGTCCAGAAACCAGACTGTTCATCGCTGTCGAGGTCAGCAGAAGTCAGAGCGGAACCACCGAAGTAGGTGGAACCGAAAGCCCAGTCGTTAGCGATAACGGGCAGACGCTCAGAACCGTTTTCGGTTTTGTCATCTTCACCAGTACCGTATGCGAATACCAGTTTGGGCTGTACGAAGTCCATACCAGTGTAAGCAAGAGAAGCATCAAAGAACAGACCGGAACGATCGTTCTGTTTTACGTCGCCGTCAACAGCACCGTAAACGATGTCAGCGTTGAAAACGATGGGATCGAACATATCCATTGCAAAAGAAGTACCGAGCCACCAAGCGTTAGCGTTTTTGGTCTGTGCAGCAGTACCGGGTGCAGCAAAACCTGCAACAGCAGCATTACCAGCAGCAGCAGCGTTGCCGATGATGGAGTATGCAAAGTAAGGGGTAGCAGAGAGACCATCGATAGTGATGGGCAGTGCTGCGTAGAAGATGTCGATTTCGTCTTTGCGGTTGTTAGCTGTGGCAGCACCGGCAACGGTATCAGTGTTGAAACGGTCGGTGTTGCGAATGAAAGCACCAGCAAGTGCGATCTGATCAGTGATAGGAGTTTCTACCATGAACAGGCCACGCTCAGTACCAGCGAGAACCATGTTGCCTGCGGCTGCGCCGGGAAGGTCAACAGGTGCGATACCAGCGGTGGTCAGAACTTCAGTACCGGGGAAACGGAACTGGAGGTAAGCACGCTTAATGGTCAGGGAGTTGTCATCTGCGTTAGTGGAGTCAGTGTTGAGTCCACCGTCGCCTACGCGGTTTTTGTACTGAGTGTACAGAACTGCCCAGAGGTTTTCGTTTGCAATGAAACGAAATTCGGTACGAGCACGGAACCAGAAGTTCAGGTCGTCGTTGCCTCTGGTAGCGGAATCCTTATCATTAAGGAAGTTCGCATTGTCGATCATGTTCATCTGGAACTGGAACTGGCCTTTAGCGTCCAGATCAACTGCGGATGCAGAAGCAGCAAAGCCGAAGACCATGCATGCGAGTACTGCAAGAATTGCAAGTTTTTTCATTATTTTTATCCTTTTGCTGAATAAATGAGTTTAAGCACGATTGCCTGACGCCTACCTTCAGGGACAGTTCTAGCTCTTCAGCAAACTCATGGCAAGTGAAAAGTTACATTTTTTTGACAAGGGTAAAAAAAATTTTACCGTATAAATTTTTATACCCCGGCATTGCTGATAAAAACATAGATATTCTCTAGAGTTTTCAAGTCTGCCTCTTAAGGCAATACTGACAGGGGGATTCATTGATTACCCTTCTGAAGGGATCCCTTATAGACAAGTTTAAATTTTTTTACAGGACATGCCCGGGGGAAACCTGAATTTAAAAAGTGTCGATTTTTCGGCATTGATTAAAAGAAAAAAGGGCCGGAAGCGTATGCTTCCGGCCCATGATATCAGGCTGTTGTCTTTGAGTTTTTTAGAAAGAGTAGACCAGACCAAATGCAAATTTGAGCATGGGATCGGTTTTACCGTCACGAGCGGAAACGTTTCTCCATGTGTCTTCGTCGAGATCGACATCAACGTAACCGAATTCCACAATAGCTGCCAGTTCGTCATAAATCTGGTAGTTGGTGTTGAAGTCAATTTCGATTGCGTAGTCTTCGTCAGTTAGGAAGTTTCCGTCATCTGTGATGTTAGCCAAGTTTGCGCTGTGATTTTTAACAAGTTTGGCGTCGTTGGTACCCTGAATGTACAGGAAGTGAATGTCGTGGCTCAGTTTTTCGAAGAAGGAAATCTTTTCGAGAGAGAGACCTATGGTCCAGAAACCGAGCTGTTCTACGTTGTCGAAGTCTGTTGAAGTCAGAGCAGAACCACCGAAGTAAGTGGTACCGAAGGCCCAGTCGTTAGCGATAACGGGTAGACGTTCGGAACCGTTATCGGTGTCGTCATCTTCACCTGTGGAGTAGGCGAAAAGCACTTTAGGCTGAACAAAGTCAAGTCCTGTGTAGGCCAGAGAAGCATCACAAAGCAGACCGGAACGATCATTGTCTTTAGCATCTGCGTCTACAGCACCGTAAACGATGTCAGCGTTGAAGACGATAGGATCGAACATATCCATGGAGAAGGAAGTACCGAGCCACCATGCGTTAGCATTTTTGGTCTGAGCGGAACCTACTGGACCGGCGAGACCCGGCAAAGTGGCACCTGCATCATTAACAGCTTTGTCGCCGATGATGGAGTATGCAAAGTAAGGAGTAGCAGAGATACCATCTATTGTGATGGGCAGAGCTGCGTAGAAGATGTCCAGCTCATCTCTTTTGTTGGTGGCGCCGTCACCGTCTACACCATAACGGTCAGTGTTGCGGATGAAAGCACCAGCAATTGCTATCTGGTCGGTAATAGGAGTTTCAACCATGAAAGTTCCGAGGTCGGCATCACCAAGAACCATGTTGCCTGCAGCAGCACCGGGCAGGTTAACGGAGAGGATACCAGCGGATGTCAAAACTTCAGTGCCGGGGAAACGGAACTGCATGTATGCACGCTTAATGGTCAGGGAGTTGTCATCTGCGTTAGTGGAGTCAGTGTTGATTCCGCCGTCGCCAATACGGTTTTTGTACTGAGTGTACAGAACTGCCCAGAGGTTTTCGTTAGCAACAAAGCGAAATTCTGTACGAGCACGGAACCAGAAGTTCAAATCGTCGTCGCTGTTGCCGCCGTCTTTTTCAGACAGGAAATCCTGATTGTCGATAATGTTCATCTGGAACTGAATTTTACCTTTAGCGTCCAGATCAACTGCGGATGCGCTTGCTGCGAAACCCAGAACCATAGTGGTTAGGACTGCAAGGATTGCAATTTTTTTCATGTTAACCTTCTTTTGCTGAATGAGTTTTATAACAATTGCCTGACATCTATTGTTGTGATCCGTTTTAATTCTTGCTGGATTTCATAACTACCCGCAGAGCATCAATTTTTGGCCCATTTGCTAATGAGTTAAAAAAATTTAACCTGAAAAAACGATGAATCCGAAATTTTGGATGGTAATTTATTCAAAGCATCCAATTGATGGAAACCCTTTATTGACAGTGAGTATGGAGGGAGATAGGTCTGAGTTTTAACTATATGGCAGATTAAAAAGGCAGCAGCATAAATGGGATTTGAATTTAACAGCGTCGATTTTCCGACATTGCCTGGCGTGTATCTGATGAAGGATTCATCAGGACGTATTATATATGTTGGGAAGGCGCGGGAGCTGCGCAAAAGACTAGCATCTTATTTCCGGGCTATGCATAAGCATACGCCTAAGACCCGGGTGCTGGTTTCAAAAATCCATTCCATTGATACCCTCGTTACCGGAACCGAAAAAGAAGCCCTGCTGCTTGAGGCCAGCCTGATCAAGAAGCATCGGCCGCGTTACAATGTGGTTCTGCGCGATGACAAGCAGTACGTGCTTTTCCAGCTGGATAAGAAATCCGAATATCCCCGGCTGCGCATGACCCGTAAAGTTGTGCGAGATGGGTCTGTTTATTTCGGCCCCTACACCTCCAGCTATTTTGCCCGTGAGACATGGAAGGTGCTCGGCAAGGTTTTTCCCTTACGTAAATGTTCTGATTCAGCTTTCCGCAACCGGGTCCGGCCTTGCCTGTACCATGATATCGGGCAATGCCTCGGACCATGCGTGAATGTTATTCCCCGGCAGGATTATATGGAGTTGGTCCATCAGGTTGAGATGCTGCTCTCCGGCAAGGCAGGTGACCTTATAGGTTCCTTGCGTCGTCAGATGGAAGAAGCTTCGGACGCACTCGATTTTGAAAATGCCGCAAAGTTTCGTGATCAGATCAAGGCCATTCAGAAGACGGTGGAAAAACAGTCCGTGGTGCTTAATGAGCGATCGGATATCGATGTAATCGCGCTGGCGGAATCTACGCAGGGAGTAGGATTGGGACTGCTCTTTATTAGAAAAGGGAGTCTGCTCGATAAAAAGAATTTCTTTTGGCCGGGGCTAAGTCTTGAGGATGGCGAGGAAATTTTAAACAGCTTTGTTTCTCAGTTTTATTCATCGACAAAATTTATTCCCCCAAAGCTTTTTGTGCCCTTTGAATTTGATATGCAGGGCGCGGCTGAACTGCTCAGTGAGCGCAGCAAATCCACGGTGCGGATCGTAACTCCACATAGTGGTGAAGAAAAGCGGCTGTTGGAGATTGCCCGCAAGAATGCTGCACTGGGTCTCAAAGAAAAAGAGAATGACAATATTCTCGACCTACTTGCCGGAAAACTAAAGCTTTCAGGTCCGCCGCAGCGTATTGAATGCATTGATGCTTCTCATCTAGGCGGGGAGGGTATGCGCGTGGGAATGGTGGTTTACGAGGAAGGCAAATCTGAGAAATCCCAGTATCGAAATTATGCTTTCCCGGAACTGGAGCATTCCTCTGACGATTATGCCGCCTTATTTCACTGGGTGATTAAGCGCATTGATTCCGGCCCTCCATGGGCGGACCTTATATTAATAGATGGGGGTAAGGGGCAGCTCGCATCCGTAGAGAAGGCTTTTGCCGAGAATTGGACGCACTCTGAGCCGATCCCGCATCTAGCTTCCATTGCCAAAGGGCCGACCCGCAAGGCCGGGGAATTGGATGACCGTATTTTCAGGCCCGGACGTAAGAATCATCTCCCGCTCAAGGGCGGCAGCCCGGAACTGCTTTATCTACAGCGCATCCGTGATGAAGCGCACCGATTTGTAATCGGTAGGCAGCGCAAGTCGCGTAAGAAGAAGGTTTTGCAGAGCGAAGTGCTTTCTTTGCCCGGAATCGGTCCCAAGACCGCCCGGTTGCTCTGGGATGAGTTCGGTTCTGTGCAGAAGATGAAAGAGGCTTCCGTGGAAAATCTTTCTAATGTTCAAGGAATCGGCAAGAAGCGCGCTCAGCAGATATTTGATGCTTTTAGGGACGTTTAGGATGCCTCCGGCGGCTGGGGAAGGGGGACTTTTGGAAAAGTTCCCCTTCCCCAGACCCCATCCCCTCAAAACTTTTTAATTTGCTTCGCATTTAGCGCGTTTATACTTTTTTCAAATATACAGACGGCGAAGCCCTAATAAAAGTTTTTGGGATTCTTAAACCCTTTTGCAAGAGGGTTTAAGCCCCCGGAGGGACTCCCGGTAGGGTCGCCGAAGGCTCTTAAATCTCTTCTTCTTTTCCTATTTCTAATTCGATTACTTTGCATTCTGGTGCCAGCTCGGCGCATGCTTCTTTAAAATTTACAGTATCCTGCTCCAGAATTGGGAAGGTGCCGAAATGCATGGGGATGGCGGTCTTGCAATTCAGCAGCTTGCAGGCGTAGGCCGCATCTTTTGAATCCATGGTGAACCAGCCTCCGGTGGGCAGCAGGGCTACATCAATATTGTGCAACTTGCCGAAGAGTTCCATGCTGGCGAAAAGCCCGGTATCCCCGGCAAAGTAGATACAGAAATCATCTTCGTATGTAAGGATGTATCCGGCTGGTGCTCCGGTAGCAGAAGAATGCATGGCCTGAACCATTTTGATCTTGATCCCGGCAACGCTGACTGTTCCGCCAATGTTCATGCCGATCAGCTTTTCCTGATCAACTCCCTGTTCAATCATTTTTTCCAGCAGATCAAAAATACAGACCAGCGTCGCTCCGGTGGCCTTGCAGATCTCCACCGCCTGACCGATATGATCGCCGTGGTCATGGGTGACCAGCACGGCATCTGCTTTGCTGATGGATTCCCATGTTGCGCAGGCTTTGGGGTTGCCTTCGAAAAAGGGGTCGATGATTATGGTTTTATCGTCAGACTGGATGGTGAAATTTGAATGACCGTTCCAAGTGAATACGTGTTTCATAGCTTACCTCGCTGATTCTTCGCCCCACGGGCGGTATAAATCGTGTGAAATTTCCATTTGTTCAAGGACTCTTCCTGCCATGTGCGCCGCCATATCATCAATGCTTTTGGGAGCGTGGTAGAATCCCGGTGATGCTGGCATTATCGTGCCCCCGGCAAGAGTTATTGTTTCCATGTTGCGGATATGGATCAGGTTTAGGGGAGTTTCGCGGGTGACCAGAATCAGCTTGCGCCGTTCCTTAAGGCAGACATCTGCGGCCCGGTGGATCAGGTTACTGCCCAGTCCCTGTGCAATCGCTGCAAGTGAAGCCATGGAGCAGGGGCAGACTATCATGCCTGCATGTTGCCATGAACCGCTGGCCGGAGGAGCTGCGATGTTATCCTGCCTGTATACGAAATCCGCATGTCCGGTCAGGTCTTCCGGCTTGAATTCGGTTTCAAGCTCCATCACCTTCAGGGCGGCATCGGAAATAATCAGATGCAGTTCAATATTATCCAGAGAGCCAAGATGCTGGGCCAGTTTGACCGCATACATGGTTCCGCTGGCACCGCTGGCGGCGAGGATTACTTTTTTCTTGTCCATATTAATAAGGATACTCCTTTGGGGGCTAGTCAGTACAGAAGATAAAAATACAACAGGGGGGTATTGATGACAAGGAGAAGGGTGCATCTAATTCCTTGAAATTTTGCCCGCCTTATGAGACTAAAAACGCACCCACACAAAACAAATTTCCCACAAGACAAAACACCTTACGGAGTAATATTTATGGTCACTCTCGGTACTGCCGGAACCGCTTCTTCCCGCAAACTGATGCTGCTTGGCGGCGGCGAGCTTGGTAAAGAGGTTGTCATCGAAGCTCAGCGTCTCGGCGTTGAGGTCATTGTCGTGGACAGGTATGAAAATACCCCGGCCATGCAGGTCGCGCATCGCAGTTATGTAATTTCCATGCTTGATGCTGCGGAACTTCGCCGTGTTGTCGAAACTGAAAAGCCCGATTTCATCGTGCCGGAAATTGAAGCTATCGCCACTGAGACTCTGCTTGAGTTGGAGAATGAAGGTTTCAATGTAGTTCCCACAGCCCGCGCTACCCGTTTGACCATGGACCGCGAGGGCATTCGCCGTCTTGCTGCTGAGGAAGTCGGTCTGAAAACCTCCCCTTACAAATTTGCCGATACCAAGGAAGAGTACCTTGAAGCGTTAAAAGAAATCGGTATTCCCTGCGTGATCAAGCCGGTCATGAGTTCATCCGGTAAAGGGCAGAGTACTGTGAAGTCTGAAGCCGATATTGATCATGCTTGGGATTATTCCCAGTCCGGCGGAAGGACCGGGGAAGGGCGCATCATCGTAGAAAGCTTTGTTGACTTCGACTATGAAATCACACTGCTTACCGTGCGTCATGCCGGGGGAACTTCCTATTGCGCACCTATCGGGCACAGACAGGATGATGGTGATTACCGTGAATCTTGGCAGCCTCAGCCTATGACTGATGCAGCTCTTGCCAATGCACAGGATTACGCTCTCAGAATAACTGATGCCCTTGGCGGCAGGGGGCTTTTCGGCGTGGAGTTGTTCGTCAAAGGTGAGGAAGTCATTTTTAGCGAAGTTTCACCGCGTCCTCATGATACCGGACTTGTAACCGTAATTTCTCAGGATCTGAGTGAATTTGCCCTGCATGTGCGGGCTATTCTCGGTCTGCCTGTTCCGGCAATCCGTCAATACGGTCCTGCGGCATCAAGTGTAATTCTTTCCAATGGAAAGTCTGAAGCTCCGGCTTTTGCCAATGTGGATAAGGCTCTTGAAGAAGCTGACACCAAAGTGCTTATTTTCGGGAAGGGTGAATGCGACGGCGTGCGTCGTCTTGGCGTTGCTCTTGCCCTCGGCGATGACGTGGAAGATGCCAAATCTCGTGCTATTCGCGTTTCTTCCGCTGTAGAAATTGAGTATTAATTTTTACTGTATTGTTTGATTAAAAAGCTCCTTTTGTGCCGTGTTGGTGCAGAAGGAGCTTTTCCCTTTGAGAATCGGTTAAAGAAAAGCTGTCCGGTTTTCATTGACAGAACAACCAAAAGGTGAGCATTAATTTGCTCGCAGTAACGCAAAAACAGAAAGTTTAACGCAAATATTGCTTGTTTTTAATAATAAGTGGTTGCTTACGTAGATTTTCTTAAATTGGTCCGAACAGAACGCCATTAGGTGGATATTTTTTTGACCGGACTATATGTCTAACTCTTTATATAGGAATATAGTGGTATGAAACAGGAAGCAAACGGTTTGGCCCTAGCGCCATTAGGTCTATTTTTGGTGATTTTTATTGGAACCGGATCTTTCCTGACCATGAACGGAACCAGCATGGCTTTCTACCAGCTTTCCGCCACGGTTGCCATTCTGCCCGCCATTGCGTGGGCTATCTGGATGGGCAAGGACAAGCTCAACGACAAGATTAATATTTTTCTACGCGGTGCGGGTGAGCCGGGTATCGTCACCATGTGTATGATTTACCTGCTGGCTGGCGGATTCGCTTCTGTTGCTAAATCCATCGGCGGGGTTGAATCTACTGTTAACCTCGGTCTGTCCATTGTTCCCGCATCCATGGTTCTGCCGGGGCTGTTTGTAATTGCAGCTTTCATCGCTACTGCCATGGGTACTTCCATGGGAACCATTGCCGCCATCGCGCCTATTGCGGTTGGTGTTGCCGGGAAGACTGATATTCCTTCCGCATTGCTCATGGGCGCAGTAGTGGGCGGGGCCATGTTCGGTGATAACCTGTCCATGATTTCCGACACCACAATCGCCGCGACTCGTACACAGGGCTGTAAGATGAGTGATAAGTTCAAGATGAACCTGCTCATTGCGCTACCGGCGGCAATATTCACCGTCATTATTCTATATTTTGCCGGAGAAGGTGGTCAGGTCGTATCCGATGGCGGTTACAGCCTGCTTAAGGTGCTGCCGTACATCACCATTTTGATCATGGCAGTGCTTGGCGTGAACGTCTTTGTCGTCCTTGGTGCCGGTATCGTTTTCACCGGGGCGGTTGGTTTTGCTTCCATTGATAGCTTCAATCTGCTCACTTTCTCTCAGGATATCTACAAAGGTTTCACTGGTATGCAGGAAATTCTTGTACTTTCCCTGCTGGTGGGTGGTCTTGGAGAGCTTATCAAGTTCCATGGCGGTATCACTTACATTATCAACTTCATCGGCAAACTGACCAAGGGCACTAAGTCCACCAAGGCCGGGGAGTTCAGCATCAGTGCACTTTCTGTAATGTCTGATCTTTGTACCGCAAACAACACCGTAGCCATCATCCTCACCGGGGGCATGGCCAAGGAAATTGCAGAAAGCCACAATGTTGATCCGCGCCGCAGCGCAAGTCTGCTGGATATCTTCTCCTGCATAGTACAGGGGCTTATTCCTTACGGCGCACAGATCCTGCTCGCCGGGTCCATTTCCGGGCTTTCTCCGCTGGAGATCATCGGCAACATGCATTATTGCTTCATTCTTGCAGTAGTAGCAGTGCTGAGTATCCTGACCGGATTTCCCAGAATCAGAAAATAATTATTCGGAAATATTGATTGAAGAAGTCCCCCGCAGCCTGATGGTTGCGGGGGATTTCTTATGATGTGCTTGAAATTGTCATTCTGTATTGACGGATCGTATTCGTATCGTTAATCATTTTAGAAAATGGGATTGTGATAATTGTTGTTGTGCTTTTGATCTATGGGGGAGGTTTGGATTTGTTTAATTATGCTCAGATACTTGATGCTGCTATGGCTGTACCGGGCTTTCCTTGGTTTTGGGGTTTGAGCCTTGGCTTAAAGTTTGGTTTTATTTGTGCGGTGGTCGCTACTTATCAGTTTGTCACTCATTTCGTTGGTAGTTTGAGAAAAAGAAAGAAACATACGTCTGTTTCTACACCGCTTAATATCCCTGTTAATGTTAATTTACCTGAAGTTGCCCCTTCAAACCAATTGGCGCAGGAAATCTTTGCAAAGCTTTGTGAAAAGGATAGTCAACTGTGCCAGACGCAGGAAGTCCTTCAATCTAGAGAAGAATATATAAAAACACTGGAAGATATTGTTAATGGTTTGGATGAGGAGCAAGAAACTCCAGAAGAAGATGATTTCGCTGCGAAAGCTAAAGCAGAACTTGCGAATGGTAATACTGATTTAGCCGAGGCTTTTTATATAAAGCAAGCTCAAAAGGATGAAGAATCTGCCAATGAAAGTTCTTTAAAGGCAGCGGAAGCATATCGTAATGCAGGATTTTTAGCTTTTATGAATGATCCTAAAAAAGCCTTTGGTGCGTATCAGAAATCGGTTGATCTTGATCCAAATAGTGCGGAAGCGTGGAATCGTTTGGGGATTTTGCATAAGTTATTTGGAAATATGGTAGCAGCGGAAAAAGCGTATAAGAAAGTTTTACAACTAAAGAGTGATGATAAAGAATGGAAAGCAATTGCTTACGGCAACCTCGGCAACCTTCGTAAGACTCAGGGTGACCTTGAAGATGCGGAAGAGTTTTATAATAAGGGCCTTGCGATTGACGAGAACCTAGGTCGCAAGGAAGGTATGGCAATCCATTACGGCAACCTCGGCTTAATTCGTAATACTCAGGGTGACCTTGAAGGTGCGGAAGAGTACCATTTAAAATCATTAGCTATTGAAAAAGAGTTGGGCCGCAAAGGAGGTATGGCAGCTGATTACGGCAACCTCGGCTTAATTCGTAAGACTCAGGGAGACCTTGACGGTGCGGAAGAGTTTCATAACAAGGCACTTGAGATTGATAAAGAATTGGGCTGCAAAGAAGGTATTGCTGCTGATTACGGCAACCTCGGCTTAATTCGTAAGACTCAGGGTGACCTTGAAGGTGCGGAAGAGTTTTATAATAAGGCACTTGAGATTGGTAAGGAATTAGGAAGTAAAGAACGTATCGCTATTCAGTACGGCAACCTCGGCAACATTCGTCAGACTCAGGGTGACCTTGAAGGTGCGGAAGAGTTTTATAATAAGGCTTTGAAAATAAGTGATGAACTGGGCAATAAGGAAGTTTTCGCTATTCAGTACGCAAACCTCGGCTTAATTCGTCAGACTCAGGGTGACCTTGGAGGTGCGGAAGAGTTTTGGCAAAAATCTCTCGACCTATACAAGCAGCTCGGCGCAGCACCAATGATTGAAAGAGTTCAAGGCTGGCTAGATGAACTCGATGAAAAGAAAGAGAGTTAATATGACAACTACCGGAGACCGTATCCACAAAAGTCTCAAGCAGGCTATTTCAATCACCAAGGGTGAAATGGATAAATCTAAGTACAAAGAAAATATTCCTGAAGAAGCTGAGAAAGAAAACAAAAAAAGCGGAAAGCCCCATCCAAAGATAAGGCTTCCCGCTCTAAAATTTCCACTAAATAAAATCTAAATCTAATCCATAAAATCTCTACAACCCAAGCGACGCCAACAAATCATCCACGTCACCCTGATCGGCCTTTTCGGTGGGGCCTTTTAGTTCGCTCATTTTGGATTCAGCTTCCTGATCAAGTTCTGCAAGGGATTTATCCGGGGCCTCTTCGCGGGCTTTGATCTTTAGCCCGGTGGACATGTACAGATCAAGGACGATTTTTTCGACACTCTTGATGGTATCGATGATGATCTTGATGCGCTGCCCGGTGAGATCCTGAAAGGAGAGGGTGGTCATGATGGTCATGATATCCTGACCTAGCGTATCATTGATATTGGCCAGTTCCTGACGCTGTTCTTTTTTTACGCCGCCGGACTCAAAAGCTTTAACAATATTTGCAAGAGCGAACTGGGTTTCCTGAGTTTTTTCAAGAATATCCATGATATCCTGCGTTGCTTTCTCCGTGGTGCGCATGATGGCATCAAGCTGGTCGGAAGCTTCGGTGAAAAGCTGATCAGGATCGGAATCAACACTGATTACTGGTTCAGGAGAACCGGCAGGGCCTTTTTTAGCCTTGGCAACCTCCTGATAGATATCCCGGAGACCGTTTTGCAGGTCAATGTTGATGCGGCGGTAGAATTCTCCTTCAAGCAATGTCTGAGACATGCTCTTGGATATTTCTTTTTGCACTGCGTCGGCAATGCTATCCTTGAGACTTTTACTAAGGTCTTCAGAGACCTTTTCCATCATCTCCCGCACTATCTGATCATCATGAATCACTGCGCTCTCCTTGGCGTTGGCTTTATTAATAAAGTTGCAGGGCTAACCCAGCTTTTCGGTTCTGATTATTTCACGCTGTTCACTAAAAACAAATTGGATAATGGATTCAAGGTCGTGTTCCCTGATTTTTTCAAATTTCATTACCCAGTAGCTGTCTTTCTTGCCAGCTTTGATGTGCCCCTTTGCCCCGGCAAGGCGCATAGGAATCTGTTCAATTTCCGCAACCACTTCTATTATACAGGGGGCTGTGACGTCCTCTGAGCGGAAGATCATGCCGTTACCGGAAATTTCTATTATTTCAAGGTCAATAGGGAAATCATTCTTAAGATCTAGTTTACTTTGCATACCGAGCAGCTGATCCAGCTTGCGGTCAAGTTCAGTTACGTAGACCTTCAGCCATTCCGGAACTTTTGAATCATCAAGGTCTTCAGCCGGGTGTTTTTTCATCCCGGTGAATCCACGATACACAGGCTGGCTCTCCAGAGATGAAGAGATGCGGCCATGTCCCTTGATGCGGGTCTTCACACTGGCGTAGTGTTGCGTGTTCCGGTCCATGTGGATTTCCTTAATTTGCCTTTAGCTGTTGTAACTAATCCTGCGGATCAACTTCCATAGCCCGTACGGGACAGACCTTAGTACAGAGTCCACAGGCAGTACATTTTTCCAAATCAAAAAGAACCAGACGGGTGTCCTTTTCAAGGGAAAGGGCACCGGTGGGGCACATGGCGAGACACATGCCGCAGTGCATACAGGATTCTTCATCCCTAGCAATTTTCTGGGCAACGGGGATTAGTCTTACCCCGTTTTCTTTAAGGTAGTTGATACCTTTGTGATAATCTTCTTCAAACCCGGTAATCTCGAGGGTCATGCTGCCTTCGAGTCTGGGGTTGATGTCAGCTTTAAGGATGTTAAAGCTGAGGTTGTAGAGTTTTCCCAGATTGCACACTACCGGGCGGCCGGATGTGTTCGGTGGGAAAGAAAGGTGGATAATCTTGTTAAAGTTCTTGCTCTCGCTCATGATGTTGTATCCGGTTAGATTATTTTAAGTTTTTGATAATGCTTTTCGCACGTTTTGCTTCTGCGGAATCCGGGGCCTTTTTGATCAGGTCCTCAAGGATATAACGGCCGGACTTTGTTTTGCCCAGTTTGATCAGGCAGAGTCCCTGCTTGAGCAGTGCGGGTCTGTACTTGTTGCTTTTGGAATGCTTGGCAATGACGACCTGATATTTGAGGGCGGCATTGGCGTAATCCTTGAGCTGGTAGTAACATTCACCTTCCCAGAAAATCGCGTTGGGAACAAGCTTATGCTTAGGGAAAGTCTTGGTGAATTCGGCCATATCCCTGATAGCGTCTTTGTATTTACGCTCTTTGAACAACGCAAGTCCCTTATCGTACAAGGCCTGCGCCGGGTCGGCAGATTCCACTTTTTTAGGTTCAGGGGCAACCACTGCGGCGATTCCGCCAATGGCAACAGCCGTTTTATCCACAGCTTCCTGTGTTGCTTTATCTTTGGGAGCTTGCGCCTTGATCAAACCGAGGTCGATGGCGAGCTGGCTTTCAAGGGCCAGACGCATGTTTTCAACTTTTTGGGAAAGGTCTTCAAGCGATACGGTACTATTGCTGTCTCCGGCATCAAGTCTGCTAACAGACTGGGACATAGTGTTGACTGTTCCCTGAAGTTTGGCGACCTGCATTTTCAGGGCATTAACTTCAGCATACATGTTTGCCTGCTGGGTCTGCACCGGGGAGCTGGAATTTTTTATTTCTTCACGCAGAGCTACGTTGTCAGCTGCTACCTGCTGGTCAACGTTATCTATCTTTTTATTGAGCTGGGTTCTGGTCTGCCTGAGCTCCAGACGCATTTTATCCATATCGGATGTGGTTACGCAGCCGTTCAGGCCTGTAGCCAGAGGAAAGGCGATCAGGGCAGCAATAAGAGATTTTTTCATATTATTCTTCATTATTTTTTATCCCCCTTTTTCTACCGAGGAGAAAGTAAGCCAGACAGCCGAAAAAAGGAATAAAAATCGCAAGCTGTATCCAGCCGACTTTTTCCATGTTTGACGGAAATTCCCTGTTGAATGCATCCCATATAGCGAAAAGTGTCAAGGCTGCAAAAAGACCGACACTGCCGAGGATGATGATCCAGGTTTCCATGGGAAGATTGGGAATTGATCCGAAGAACATTAGGAACTCCTTTTTTTGTATATTGATAACAGGTATATACCAATTGCGAAAAAGACAAGTGTTATGAACTGAGTCATGGACAGGGGACCGAGTTCGCCCCGGTAATCCGCCCTGAAAAATTCAATAATAAATCTGAACATAGAAAATAATACAAGGAATAGTCCGGTAATGCGGCCTTCGGTATGGATATAGTTACCGGCAACAAGCAGAATCAGAAATGTAATCAGTCCGGCCAGTGAGTGGTAAAGTTGCGTCGGGTGCAGGGGCTGAAAGAGCGGGGCCAGCGATGCTGTATTTTTAAAAGTAACTGCCCACGGCAGGTCTGTCGGTTTGCCGTAACAACATCCGGCAAAGAAACATCCCAGCCGTCCCACAGCTTGGCCCAGCGCGAGACCCGGTGCAAAACAATCCAGCCAATCCATAATCGGCTGTTGTTTGGAACGCAGGTAAAGCAATCCTGCCAGTGAACCGAAGATAATCGCACCGGAGAAAACAAGTCCGCCCTGCCATATGTAAAATATTTTAAACAGGTTCCCGATGAATTCTTGCGGATACAGGGCAACATAAACTGCCCGCGCGCCGATAACGCCGCTGATAACGGTGATTAGCCCGGTTACCGGAGCCAGTTTGTAATCCAGTTCCCAAAGCCTTGCTGCGCGCATGGCCCAGCCTATGCCCAGCAAGCACCCGGCAGTCAGATACACGCTGTAAGCGTAAATATTGATAGAACCTATGCTGAACAGGATCGGATTCATCTTACTTATTCTTATAAAAGGATATGATCAGGGCAAAAGCACCCACGCAGATGGCGATATCCGCTATGTTGAAAGCAGGCCAGTGGTGCGATCCATAGTAGACATCCAGAAAGTCGGTCACTTCATGATAAAGCAGCCGATCAATCAAATTACCAATGGCACCGCCCAGCACGCAGCCAAGTCCCACAATCTGGAATTTATCCCGTTCCTCAACAGATTTAAGCAGCATTCCAATCGCGCCAAGTGCAATGATCGTAACCACAACAAAAAAGTTACGCTGCCAGGTAATATCCGCACGGTTCAGGAATCCGAATGCCGCACCTTTATTGACCACATGGACCAGATTAAAGAATCCAGGAATAATGACCTCTGATGTCCACATAGCCATTTTGTCGCGTACTGCTATCTTGGTTATCTGGTCCAAGATCAGCGTCACTGTCGCAATTGTCCCAGCCAAAGCATATCTATTCATATGGAACCCTTTTTGGGATGCCTCCGGCGGCTGGGGAAGGAAAACTTTTGCAAAAGTTTTCCTTCCCCAGACCCCATCCTTTCAAAACCTTTTAGTATGCTTCGCAAGTAGCGCGGTATAGCTACTTTCGAATATACAAGCGGCGAAGCCCTATTAAAAGTTTTTGAAGAGTCCAGAGAAACTTTTTTCAAAAAGTTTCTTTGGCCCCCGGAGGGCCGTCGGAGACACTTCTTTAAAAAATGCCCCCGTCCTTCGAGAAGGGCGGGGGCATTTACTTATTTAATTTACAAAGAGCTTTTTGGAACTAACCGACCAGAACTGCTGTGCAGCGCGGGCAGAGTTCCGGATGATCTGCATTGGAGCCGAGGGTGTCGTATCTCCAGCAGCGGCTGCATTTTTCACCTTGCGCTTTTTCGACTTTGATTGCCAGTCCTTCGAGCTCTTCAGGCTTGACTGCATCGTCGGATGCATCGGCCAGAGGCGCGATTTCAAAACCGGATACGATGAAGAATTCACGATGCTCGATGTTTTCGAGAGCCTTGGCAATGTCTTCGTTGGCGAAGAGGGTGATCTTGGTATCAAGGGAATGACCGATGACCTTCTCGCGGCGCAGCGGTTCAATTGCCTTGGTAACTTCGGTGCGAACTTCCATGAGCAGTTCCCATCTCTTGCGCTCGGCATCGTCGATTTCTGCCTTGAGCAGCTCGGGACGGATAGCAAAGACAGTTTCGGCGTCACCTTTCATTTCTTCAGGCAGGTGGGAATATGCTTCCTCTGCGGTGAAGGAAAGAACGGGGGCCATGTCTTTGAGCAGCATGAGCATGGTCTGCCAGAGTACGGTCTGTGCGGAACGACGCTCTAAGCTCTTTTCGCCGGACACGTAGAGTCTATCCTTGATGATATCAAGGTAGAACGCGGAAAGCTCGGTGGTGCAGAGGTTGTGCAGGGTGTGGTAAACTTTGTGGAATTCAAAGTTGGTGTAAGCCTGCTGGATTACTTCGTGCTGGCGGCCCACCAGATCAAGAGCGAAATGGTCGACGGGCAGCATTTCCGCGGGGGCAACTGCGTCAGTCTCGGGGTTGAAACCGTCAAGGTTACCGAGGATGTAGCGGCAGGTGTTACGCACGCGGCGGTAAGTATCAACCATGCGGCTCAGGATTTCGTCGGAGATACGCACGTCTTCCTGATAGTTCACGGCGGAAACCCACATACGCAGGATTTCTGCACCATGCTGGTCGATGATTTCCTGTGGTGCCATGACGTTACCGATGGACTTGGACATCTTGCGCCCATTTTTGTCCACAACGTAACCGTGAGTCAGTACGGTTTTGTAGGGAGGCACGTCGCGGGTACCTACGGAAGCGAGCAGGGAGCTGTGGAACCAGCCGCGATGCTGGTCGGAACCTTCGAGGTACAGATCAGCGGGGAAGCGGTGTTCCTTGCGCTTTTCCACAACAGCTGCGTAGCTGGTACCGGAATCGAACCATACGTCGAGGATGTCGTCTTCTTTGGCCCAGTGGTTGCCGCCGCATTTGGGGCATTTGAGACCGTCAGGAGCGATTTCTTCAACTGATTTTTCGAACCAGTAGTCACAACCGCGTTCGTGTTTTTCAAATTCGTCTACTACGGAGAAAACCCATTCAGAGTCGTTGTATACTTCGTCGCAATCTTCGCAGATCAGGGCGATGATGGGCACACCCCAGTTACGCTGACGGGAGATACACCAGTCGGGGCGGTTTTCTACCATGCTGTAGATGCGTTTTTCACCCCATGCAGGAATCCACTCAACATCATCTTTGATGGCCTTGAGGGCTTTGGCGCGCAGGTCGTTTTCTTCCATGCCGATGAACCACTGGGTGGTTGCGCGGAAGATAACCGGCTCTTTACAACGCCAGCAATGGGGGTAGGAGTGGGAGATTTTTTCCTGTGCTAACAGGTTGCCCAGTTCCTGAAGTTTTTCGATGACCTTAGGATTGGCTTCCCAAACATTCATTCCACCGAAAAATTCTACTTCCTTGAGGAACACACCGCTGTTGTTCATGGGGGAGTATATTTCAAGTCCGTTCTTCAGGCCGGTTTCAAAGTCCTCACGACCATGGCCGGGAGCGGTGTGAACACAACCGGTACCGGAATCGAGAGTTACGTAATCTGCAAGCACGACGGGAGATTCGCGATCATAGATGGGATGCTTGGCAACTGCGCCTTCAAGTTTGGCACCTTCAACGGTTGCCAGCACATTCCAGCTTTCCCAGCCGAAGGATTCCGCGCAAACGGGGAGTAGTCTTTCAGCAAGGATATAGATGTCGCCGTTTACTTCGGTAACAGCGTATTCAAATTCAGGATGAACAGCCACCGCCATGTTGTCAGGGATGGTCCAAGGGGTGGTGGTCCAGATGCATACGTAGGTGCGGGACAGATCCACCTTGGAAGCAACATCTTCAGGCAGTGCTTTGAGTACTTTCTCGTCATTCAGCGGGAAGCGTACATAAATAGAAGGGGAGGTGTGATCTTCGTATTCAACTTCTGCTTCAGCAAGGGCTGTGCGGCAATCGCAGCACCAGTGGATGGGTTTCTTGCCGCGTACAACAGAGCCTTTTTCCATGAAACGACCCAGTTCACGGGCAGTTGCTGCCTCGTATTCCGGCTTCATGGTCAGGTAAGGATCTTCCCAGTTACCGAGCACGCCCAGACGCTTGAATTCTTTGCGCTGGATGCCGACAAACTTTTCAGCGTATTCGCGACAGAGTCTGCGGATAACGGTGGTGGGCAGTTCTTTTTTCTTTTTCTTGAGTTCCTGCTCAACCTTGTGCTCAATGGGCAGACCGTGGCAGTCCCAGCCGGGAACGTATTCGGCTTTCATGCCCTGCAAGTTGCGGGATTTAACGATAATGTCCTTGAGGACCTTGTTCATGGCTGTGCCCATGTGAATGTGGCCGTTAGCATACGGGGGGCCGTCGTGCAGCACGTACTGTTCGGCATCAGCGTTAGCTTCAACCATCTTGTCGTATACGGATATTTCCTCCCAACGTTTGAGCATTTCAGGCTCGCGCTGTTTGAGGTTGGCCTTCATGGGAAATTTTGTCTTGGGCAGACACAGAGTCTTTTTATAATCGCTCATGACTGGAAAAGTCCTCCGGAACTCTCTTAGTGATATAATATTTAATTAAAAGCCGTTTAAATCATTCACGCTGACGAAAGATTAATGTTCAAATTAAAAAGCTGTTATTTCTGCTTGTTATCAACAATATGAACAAATTTCGATGTGCTGTGGATAATTAAACAGCCATTCTGGCGTAAACTCGAAAAATAAAAAAAGCTCAAAAATGAGCGGCGTCATCTTTAAACAAGGCTTGATGGAAGTCAACCCGGAGTTGCTTCATTATTTAGAGAGAAATGAGTCCTTCAATAGTGGCTGCTTTCTCGTAGATATTCAAGATTACATCGGAACTGTTGGCATGGATGCACACGGTTACGCTGGTGTATTTGCCTGTCTTGGAATCTCTTTCAGTGTAGGGGAAGCCGTCAATCATGGATTTAAGTTCATCCAGAGACTTGCTGGGGACGATGAATTTAAAAGTGTAATCGCAGGGCCAGGTGTGATGTTCGTCAAGGGTTGCTTTAAACTGTTCTATGGATTTTTCCATGGTTATCTCCTTATATTTATCTGAAATATCATGTTTTAATACTTTTAAATTGACAGCGGGATGAATTCTGCACCGCTTGTCGGGCATTGTTGATATATGGATCGTATATGGTGCTGTCAATGGTGTGAAAAAAGTTTTTACCTCATCCCTAAAGGAAATCTATACGATGTCGATATAGTATGCAGGTGTTCTTAAAATAGTACAGAAGGATAGGGCGTAAAAATGAGTAAAAAAAATCTACACGCAACAAATTTCAGGAAAGTTCTTGAATTGTTTAATGATGGGCGTGACCGCGATGCGGAAAGTCTACTGCGAATCATTCAGGAAGATTATCTTAATATGTATGAGGAAAATAAGGAATTGAGGTCTCAGATTAAAGAGGTTGCCGAAATTCTGGACCTTGCCGAATGCATGGAGTTTGACGGACAGAAGTACTGGATAGATGAGGAAAGCGAGAAAACCGGTCCTTATTGTCAGGTTTGCTATGATCGTGATGGAGTCCTGATCAGGCTTCAGGAAAGATCAAAGCATTGGGAGTGTTACTCCTGCCAGAATATGTTCGTAAAAATGCCCACCGGTAATGTAATTCATAAAAGTAGACCTAAGAAGGAATCAAAGCCTTTAATAAGGCTTTTCAGTTAGATACCTATTCATTTTTCAGTCCTTAATATACACCTTGAAACGGAACTGCTTGCATGCGCGGGCAGTTCCGTTTCTATTTTTTGGGCAGAGTCAGTTCGTTTGTTGTTATAATGGCTGTTTGTGTTGGATTTAATAAATCTATTGAGTTAGTATGCTCAAAATTAGACTCAAGCAGTGAGGAATCCATATGTCAGGCAAATTTTTATGTATACACGGTCATTTTTATCAGCCCCCTCGTGAAGATCCTTGGTTGGATATGATTTTTCCTGAAGGAAGCGCAGCACCGTTCCGGCATTGGAATGAGCGGATTTGCCGTGAAAGCTATGCTCCACTGGCATGGGCCAGACGTATGGGCAGCGAGGGCATTTTTGATATAATCAACTGCTATGAATGGATGAGCTTCAATGTGGGGCCGACCCTGTTCCGTTGGATTGAACGGTCCGAACCGGAGCTTTATGCCAAGATACTTGAAGGGGACGCCCTGAGCCTTAAGCGTTGGGGGCATGGTAATGCTATTGCCCAGATTTACCATCATGTGATCATGCCTCTTGCTTCAGATCTTGACCGAGATGCTGAAGTTTCGTGGGCTATCGCTGACTTCGAGTCCCGTTTTAAGCGGGAACCGGAAGGGATGTGGCTTTCCGAAACTGCGTGCAATATCGAAACGCTTGAAATTCTGGCTGATCATGACATTGCATTTACCTTACTAGCTCCGCGACAGGCTGAAGCAATTGCTGAACTTGGGACAGATCATTGGCAGGAGGTGGATGAATATTCCATCAATATTAAAGAGCCATATCTGGTTGAACTTCCCTCGGGTAGGACTATTTCAGTTTTCTTTTATGATGGTGGCCTTTCGCAGGCTATTGCATTTGAAGGTTTGCTCAAAAATGGTGATGATTTCTGGAACAAACTTTCCGGAGCTTCCGCAGAGGGGCTTCTCTCTATAGGTACAGATGGTGAGACCTACGGGCACCATGTTGAATTTGGCGAGATGGCTCTTGCCTACGTACTCTCTCAGGCAATTGAAAAGCGGGATGGAGTTTCATTGCTTAATTACGGGGCCTACCTTGAGCAAAATCCTCCTACCCGCAAGGTTAAAATTCGTGAAGACTCCTCATGGAGTTGCTATCATGGAGTTGAGCGTTGGCGCGCTGATTGCGGTTGTTGTACCGGAGGGCATCCGGACTGGAATCAGCAATGGCGTAGACCTTTGCGTGAAGGGTTTGATGCCATCAAAACCTTGATGAATGCTCATTATTTCAATTACGGTGATAAAATTTTTAAGGATTCCCGTGTTGCTTTGATTGATTACGGAACAGTCTTGAGTGGATTGGTTTCTGAAGATGATTTCTTCAAGAAGAACTTTAAGGTTGCTAAAAAGAGTGCTGAAGCTGACATGGGTTGGAAGTTGCTTTCCATGCAGAAATGGGCGCTTTCAGCTTTTGCCAGTTGCGGTTGGTTTTTTGATGATCTGGCCCGTCTCGAGCCGGTAAACAATATGGGGTTTGCCTTAAGGGCAATTGAAATTGCACAGGAGACCGGATTGATAGGCATGGAGGAAAAATTTCTTTCCATAGCCGGGGAGGCAAGGTCTAACGAAGATCGTTACGGATCGACCATTGACCTGTGGAGCAGCAAAATTAAACCCCAAAGTGAAACTCCGGGCAGTCTTATCGGGCAGGCTTTGGCCCGTCTGTATGTGGAAGGTGTTTTTCCCTTACCCGGAGAAGAAGGGCGTATTGATTGGCCCGGTGTATCGGTCTTTATTAGGGTTAATGACAGTTCTCTGGTTATGTCGCGCGGAGAAGCTGAAATTCGCTGGCAGTTCGAGTCGGAAGTGAAGGAATATACTTGGAAGTGGGAAAAGGGAGAGCGGGTTCTTACCGGATCAGTTGAAGTTTCCCTTCCCGGTGGTCAGATAGAGCATTATCCGCTGACCGAAATTTCGTGGAAAAAGAAACAGTCCCTGTCTTTGACTTGGGTAAACAGGTTTGCCCATAAATCATGGGAGTCCCAAATATTAAATACCGGTTGTGGACCTATTCTCTTTAATGATTTTGAAGATTACCAGACTTCTCAGACTTGGGCACCGCATTGGCGTAAATTGTGGGCCGGTTTGACATGGAGTTATATCTTTTCCGGTGACAATGTCGGTGAAGACTCCCTTAATTTTATGAAAGAAGTCGGGCGCGACCATCCTGACCTTGATTATTTTATTGAGCAGCTGGCTAAGCAGCTCTGCATAATGTTGCATAATGACCTTACTTTTTGGGATAGTATCCGTGGCGTCGTTGAAAGGGCGCGCAAAGTTGAGCTGCCAGTGGATCTGTGGAAACTCCAGAATTGCTATTGGGATAAAGTACTGACGGGTGAGAATGATCCGGGACTTGCAAAAATGATCGGTTTTGATTTGTAAATACCATATGTAAGTAAAAAAAGGTCCGTTGATTACGTCAACGGACCTTTTTTATTGGATATATTTCATGAAAGATGCTGATCAGAATTCATAATACGAACCGGAACCCATGGGTACCACTTCGCAGGAAAGCCTTTGCTTCAGGAATTCGTAGCCGTCTTTTCCGGTACAATGTCCGGGGGAGACCATCTTGGGGTTGAATTCTTCAATTACCTTGGCGGTATTTTCATATTCAGCCTTGTCGGCACTATACAGGTGCAGGCCGCCGAGAATAGCATGAACAGAATCAATTCCGGTCAGGTCGCGCATATGGTAGAGCGAATTAGCCAAACCGCTATGGCAGCAGCCAAGTACCACTATCGGGCCTGAATTACTCATGAGCAGCATGAAAGCGTCATCAGGGATATGATCGACCTCAGTCATTTCCTGATCCAGAAACAGCCCGTTGGTTGCTTCGAACAAACCATTACGACGGGGAATTTCTGTGATCATGAACAGTCCGTCAGCCAGTTCCACCTCATCGCGAACAATGATTGTTCCCGGATATTCGCAGGGAAACGAGGCGTCTTTGGCTGTGCCGTCATCATTTTTGGAATACCGTTTAGCGGCAAAATCCGGGTGAGCATAAACAGGGCCCATGAAATCTGCTTCCATGAGTGCGTCCATGCCTCCTGTATGATCCCAGTGACCATGGCTGAGAGCTAGACCCTTGGCTTTGCTGACCTCAATATTCATTGTGGTAGCATTTTTCAGGAAAAGCTCGCTTGCGCTGCAATCCCAAAGCCAGAGGTCATCCCCTGGTAGCTCAAGGGCCATGGAAAGCCCCCATTCCTTACCGAGATCGTCACTCAGAGATTCATTGTCACAAAGAACGGAGATCTTGCACGGTTCGGTGTATTGTCCTGTTATAGTGATGGCCATTTTTGAGGATCATCCTTGAAGAGCTTGTAGTTGATGGAGTCCACAAGGGCCTGCCAACTCGCTTCAATGATGTTGTGGCTGACACCCATGGTGGTCCACTGGCTTTTGCCGTCAGTGGATTCAATAAGCAGGCGGACGTTTGAACTTGTTCCCGCTGCTTGACGTACTGCTCCGGACAATACTCTTACCTTAAAGTCCTGTAAACGAACATCTTTCAAAGACGGATAAAAAGGCTCTAGGGCCTTACGCAGTGCTTTATCAAGGGCGTTGACCGGACCATCGCCGGATGCGGCGGTGTGGTTTTCCTGTCCATGGACCTTAACGATGACAGTTGCTTCGGAGAATGGTTCCTGATCGTTTTTGCGTTTTGCATCTACAACAAAGAAGTTGATAAATTCAAAGTAACGTTTGGACCATCCCATAGCCTTGAAGAAAAGCAATTCAAAAGAAGCTTCAGCCGCAGAATATTCAAATCCAATGGATTCACGTTCTTTAATGTCAGCCAAAATGGTCTGTACCGCAGGATCATCTTTATCAAGCTCGTAGCCGTACTGCTTAGCTTTGTAGAGAACATTGCTCTTACCTGAAAGATCAGAGAGCAGAACTCGGCGGTCATTACCGACCAGCAGAGGATCAATGTGTTCGTAGCTGGTGGAGTCCTTGAGCACTGCACTGACGTGTATTCCGCCTTTATGCGCAAATGCGGCCTGTCCTACAAAGGGCTGGCGCAGGAACGGACGCAGGTTGGCGATTTCCGTGATGTAAGTGGAGGCTTCCTTGAGCTTGGCCAGTTTGTCCTTACCGATGGTTTCGTAATCCAGCTTGAGTTCAAGGTTGGGGATGATAGAGCAGAGGTTGGCATTACCGCATCTCTCGCCATATCCGTTCATGGTCCCTTGAATCTGGATTGCACCGTTGTTTACTGCTGTAAGGGAGTTGGCCACGGCCAGTTCGCAGTCGTTATGGGCATGGATGCCGATACTGCAACCGGGGATTTTTTCCTGCACTACCTTGCATGCTTCAGCAACTTCTTCAGGCATGGAGCCGCCGTTGGTATCACAGAGGACGAGAACATCGGCCCCGGCTTCATGGGCTGCCTTGAGGCAGTTTATAGTGAATTCCGGGTTGGCTTTAAAGCCGTCAAAGAAGTGTTCGGCATCAAAGAACAGTTCTTCCACATGCGGGCGCAGGTAGCCGATGCTGTTGCTGATCAACTCGATATTTCTTTCAAGCTTGACACCAAGCGCGCTGGTGGCATGAAAGTCCCATGTTTTCCCGAAAATGGACATGGCCTTGGCCCCGGATTCAATCAGGGCTGCAAGGTTGGGGTCATTTTCAGGGGTAAGGCGGTTCATGTGGGTTGAACCGAATGCGGAAACTTTGCAGTTTTTAAGGGCGTAGTTTTGGATTTCCTGAAAGAATTCCTTGTCTGTGGCATTGGACCCGGGCCAGCCGCCCTCGACGTAATGTACGCCGAGGTCGTCCAGCTTGCGGGTAATGCGCACCTTATCTTGTACGCTTAAGTTTATTTCTTCGGATTGTGTGCCGTCACGCAGGGTGGTGTCGTATATTTTTATTTGTTTCATTGGCTAAAGTGAGTTTTCATCGGACCCTTGCTTATCGAGACCGAACGTGTTGTGGAGCGTTCTTATGGCCAGTTCAGTATATTTTTCTTCAATTAGACAGGTAATTTTAATTTCGGATGTGCTGATCATCAGGATGTTGATGTTTTCGTCACGCAGTGCCTGAAATGCCTTGGATGCAACACCGGAGTGGTTGCGCATTCCGACGCCGATAACGGAAACTTTGCAAACATGCTGATCGTAAAGCACGTCCTGCGCTCCCATGGATTCTTTGATGGTATCAATGATCTCAAGGGTCTTATTCAGGTCCCCTCTGGGGATGGTAAAAGTCATGTCGGTACGGCCGTCACGGCTGGGGTTCTGGACGATCATATCTACCAGAACGCCTTCTTCAGCAAGAGGGGTGAAAAGAGTTGCAGAAACGCCCGGTTTATCCTCAACTTTGGATAGGGTTACACGGGCCTGATCTTTATCATATGCAATTCCGGAAACAAGTACTGATTCCATATTTTTATCCTCCTGAGTGACGTATGTACCGATCTCATCGCTGAAAGTAGAGCGGACATGAACTTTAACATTATATTTTTTAGCAAATTCAACCGAACGAATCTGTAGTACTTTCGCACCCATGCTGGCCATTTCGAGCATCTCGTCATAGGAGACGTGGTCCAGTTTACGGGCTTGGGAGCAGATGTTGGGGTCAGTAGTGAATACGCCCGGAACATCAGTAAAAATTTCACAGACATCAGCTTCGATAGCCGCGGCCATGGCAACTGCGGAAGTGTCGGAACCGCCGCGGCCAAGGGTGGTAATTCGCTTATTCAGGTCGCAGCCCTGAAAACCGGCCATGACTAGAATATCATGCTCTTGCAGCATTTCTTCAATTTTATCGCGATCAATATCAAGGATACGGGCACGCGAATAATTTGTGTCTGTTTTAATGGGAATCTGAAAGCCGAGCAGTGAGCGGGCTTTGATTCCACGATCATTCAGAAGCATGGAAAACAGGGCCACGGAAACCTGTTCCCCGGTAGAGACCAAAGAGTCCATTTCCGCGAGATCAGGATTTTCGGACCATTCATAGGCCAGATCAATTAACCGGTTTGTTTCACCGGCCATTGCGGATAGGACTACGATAACTTTGTTGCCTTTTTCGTAAGGCACCATGACTTTTTCCAGTACTTGCTTCATGCATTCGAGGTTCCTGACCGAGGTTCCACCGAATTTCTGTACTACGATGTTCATTTGAACATTATCTCCTTACCACATTAGTTCAACGGATGTTATTGGAATGACTTGAGAAGTGAGGCCAGCTCTTCATAGAGGGAGGTCGCTGAACCATGTAGGGTCAATTCTATTATTCTGCCGGATGCGGCAGGGGTCCAAGTGAAGAGCAATGCGTTTTCAGGCCAGAATTCCATATTCAGATACTGAATCCACTCTACAACTGTCAAAGTTTTTTTATCACTTAGCAGATCAAAGAAGTCATCATCAGGAGTCTGACCTTCCAATCTATAGAGATCAAAATGATTAACCTGCGGTTTTGTGGGATAAATATTAAGAATATTGAAGCTAGGGCTGCTTACTTCTGCGTTTTGCGCATCTGGAAAAGATTCTACCAGTGCTCGAACAAAAGTTGTTTTTCCTGCTCCAAGGTCGCCATTAAGAAAAATAGGAACCAGTTTCTTCGTTTCTAGAAAAAAAGAAGCCAGAGTGGAGCCGAGCTTCAAGGTCGCCTCCACATCCGGCAGATTGATGATCAGTTTATCATTACTCATTTTTATTTAGCTAAAACCTTTAAAACGTCTTCTTTGCCAACTACTCCGACGAGCTTGCCTTCTTCCACCACAGGCAGGGTGTAGAATTTTTTCTCGACCATGAGATCGGCAATTTTTTCGATACCTGTGTCAGGATCGATAGTTATGGGATTAGGTGTCATGGCATGTTCCACCTTGGTGGCCGCGATTTTGTTCACTTCACGCTCAAGTTCCTCATTGGAGGAGAAGGAAATGAATCCGTCCAGAATGGTGAACAGGGAAGGCATGGAAATGGATTTCTGCTGCGCCACAAGATCGCTCTGGCAGATAACCCCAACCAGCTTTCCGTCCCGGTCAACAACCGGGAGTCCGTTCAGGTGTTTTTCAAGCATAAGCTTGGCAGCGGTTGCCACGTCGTTTTCCGGTTCGAGGGTCAGGGCACCGGATGTCATAATGTCTTTGGCTTTCAGCATAATTCCTCCTTGAGCACTTGGGGGAGCACGTCAGCTATTTCAGTTGCGATGTTGCCTCGATACGGAAATTTTTCAGTCAGATACTGTCCTGCCAGTCCATGCCAGTATACCCCGATACACGCGCTTTGCATAGCAGGAATTCCTTTTGCCAGCAAAGCACCTCCCATACCGGCGAGAATGTCCCCGGACCCTGCTGCTGCAAGGTTCGGTGCGGAAAGGGGAGAGATCATAACTTGTCCATCCGGGCAGCCGATTACGGTACCTGCTCCTTTGAGAACCAGCAGGGTTTTGCATGCCGTTGCGAAGTCGCGGGCTGTGTTGATGCGGTCCGCTTCCACTTCGGGAATGGTGCTGTTAATCAGCCGGGCCATTTCTCCGGGATGCGGAGTTAGAATGGAATTTTCAGCGATTGATTCCAGCAACTCAGGGCGTTCAGCCAAAGCGTAAAGAGCGTCAGCATCATATACAGCCGGAGGATGCCCGTTTTTGATCACCGCTTCCACCAGATCGAGCGCGCCTTTATCGCGTCCAAGACCCGGACCAATGACCAATGCGTCATATTTATCAAGTTCCGGGAGCAGTTCCGCGATCATCTGATCATTCCACTGATCGCCGGAACCAAGCCCTTTAGTCATCAATTCAGGCTTGCCGGCCTTCACCTCGGAAGCAAGTCCGTCCGGGCAGGCCATGGTTACCAATCCGGCACCGGCACGTAGAGCGGAGATACCCGCTAGATGCAACGCTCCGGTCAGTCCTTTGGAGGCTCCCACCAACAATACATGGCCGGAACTTCCCTTATGCATGTCCGGTGAGGGTGAGGGAAGAAAATTAAGCACGTTATCGCTGATCAGCTGGTGCGTGGCTGGATGCTTGTATTTAACCTCTTCTGGAATGCCGATGTGAGTGACCACTAATATGCCAGTGTATTCATCCGCCTGCGGTAAGGCAAGGCCGATTTTGGCTTCCTCAAAAGTTACGGTCATATGCGCCCGGACAGCAACAGGTTGAGGAATGCCGGTCAGTCCGTTCAGGCCGGAAGGAATATCCACCGCAAAAATAAAGCTGTTTTGCGCCGCATTGATTGCGTCCACGATTGCATGGGCAAAAGGCCGCAGTTCCCCGGAAAATCCGGTACCGAGCAGCCCATCAATAATGATATCAGCTTCCGGCAGGATTACTTTTTCCGTGGCCCGGAAAAATTTCATGTTCACGCCCAACCGTGCGGCAATCTTCAGCATGTAAGCCGCATCACCTTTATACTTGCTCTTGGGAGCTGTATGCAGGATCAGAACTTCCGCACCCATATCTGCCAGCATGCGGCCCATGACAAAGCCGTCGCCGCCATTATTGCCTGATCCGGCGATGATCAGGATCTTTTTGCCGTAAACATCGCCATAGCCTTTAAGCAGGGCGAAAACAGCCTCGCGTCCGGCGTTTTCCATCAAGATCTCGCCCTTGATGCCGATTTCATTGATGGTGATTTTGTCCCAATTAGAAATTTCAGACGGGGTAGGAAGCGGTGAAAGCATGATCCCTCCGGGGGCTCTCCGAGGGCCAGAGAAACTTTTTAAAAAAAGTTTCTCTGGACTCTTCAAAAACTGTTAATAAGCTTCGCATATAGCTCGCTATGACAACTTTCAAATATACAAACGGCGAAGCCTTAATGAAAGGTTTTGGGATTCTTATTTTTCTAAAACTACCACGGCGGCTGCGGTGTCTCTGCCATGAGTAATGGAAATATGAATTCCTTGAACACCCATGGCTTGGCTACGTTCAAGGGCTTTTCCTAGAAAATTAAGCTGCGGTGCACCGGACTCCATACGGGTTATCTCAATTGTATGGAAAGTTATGCCCTCGGCGAATCCGGTCCCAAGGGCTTTGACTGCTGCTTCCTTTGCTGCGAATCGAGCGGCAACGTAGGGCACTGGATTCTTTGCCGGAAGCAGTTCCAGCTCTTTTGGGGTAAGGATCTTTTCCGTAAAGCGTTGGCCGTATTTATCCAGCGAACGCTTTATGCGGTCAAGTTCAGTTATATCAATTCCAAGTCCGATGATCATGGATTAATCAGCAAAGGTTCTAATTATTTCAACCATATCGCGGACTGCGCGATCAATGCCCACGTAAATGGCGCGGGACATGATGGAATGGCCGATGGAATACTCGATGATGCCGGGAACGTCTGCGAAATCGAGGATATTCACATAGTTCAGTCCGTGGCCGAGATTAACTTTGAGTCCGAGATCCTGAGACATCTTGATGCCGTCAATGATACGAGCAAGTTCGGCTTTCTGTTCGGCGCGTGTAGGGGCATCTGCAAAATGTCCGGTGTGGATTTCAACATACTCTGCACCGATGGCCTTGGCTGCTTTGATTTGGTCGGGGTCGGCATCGATGAACAAGCTGGAGCCGATTCCTTTTTCATGTAGTGGGGCAAGATATTCTGTGAGACGTTTTTCCTGACCGATGCAGTTGAGACCGCCTTCAGTGGTCAGCTCTTCGCGTTTTTCAGGTACAAGGCAGACGGTAGCAGGATCGATGCGCAGGGCAATTTGCTGCATTTCCGCAGTGGCGGCCATTTCAAAATGAAAGTCAGTCTGAATGGTCCTGCTAATCATATCGATATCGCGGTCCTGAACGTGACGGCGGTCTTCACGCAGGTGCATGATGATACCGACTGCACCGGCCAGTTCGCACATAGCGGCAGCGGTGACGGGGTCAGGTTCGATTCCATGGCGGGCCTGCCTGATAGTGGCAACATGGTCAACATTGACGCATAAGAAGGGCATGATTATATCCTCCGGTAAAATTATTTCTTAATTTAAGAAGTCGTTTTTTTATTATATTTAAATGAAGCTGAAAGCGGTTTTCGGCTTGCTAACAGCACAATATAGTTAATGGACTTTGATGGCAACCGTCATATCTTTGTAACCGCGAAGAGTTGACATTAAAAACATAAAGGCGTTATCCGCACTAGGATCAATCAAACGTCAGTCCGGCAATGAATATTATGCCAGCTAATTATAAAAAATAAAACGCTATAAATAAACGAGAGAACAGCTAATGAACATTTGTATTGTAGGGACCGGATATGTGGGTCTGGTCAGCGCAGCATGTTTTGCTGAAATGGGTAACCACGTCTGGTGCGTGGATGTTAATCCTGATGTTGTTGAAACCCTCAAGCAGGGCCAGGTTCATATTTTCGAGCCCGGTCTTGATGTCCTTGTTAAGCGTAACTATGAAGATAAAAGACTTTTCTTTACCACCGATCTTAAAGAGGGACTTGAAAAAGCCAAGTTCGTTTTCATCTGCGTAGGGACTCCCTGCGGTTCCGATGGCAGTTGTGACTTGAGCTACGTGGAAACTGTTGCCAGCCAGATTGGTCAGAATATGACCGAGCCTAAGATCGTGGTCGACAAATCTACAGTTCCGGTGGGAACCGCTGACAAAGTCCGTGCTACCATTAAAGAAGAACTTGATAAACGCGGTCTGGATATTGATTTTGATGTTGCTTCCAATCCTGAATTTCTTAAGGAAGGGGATGCTGTAAGCGATTTCATGAAGCCTGACCGGGTTGTTGTGGGTACTGAAAATGAAGAAACCCGCAAAGAGTTTGAAACTCTGTACGCACCTTACGCCCGCAGCCGTGAAAAACTTATTTTCATGGGCACCAGAAGTGCTGAGATGACCAAATATGCGGCTAACTGCATGCTGGCCACTAAAATTTCTTTTATTAACGAAATGGCCGGAATCTGCGAAAGGGTCGGCGCAAACGTACGTGAAGTACGTCTCGGTATCGGCTCTGACCATCGCATTGGCTACTACTTCATTTATCCCGGTGTAGGATACGGCGGATCATGCTTTCCTAAAGATGTGAAAGCCCTGATCAACACAGCCAAGGAAGTAGGCGCACAGCCTGAGCTTATTGAGGCTGTTGATGCCGTCAACAATCGTCAGAAAAAAATGCTTTCCTCAAAAATTCTGGATTACTTTGAAGCTCAAGGTGGAGTAAAAGGTAAAACCCTTGCATTGTGGGGGCTTGCATTCAAAGCTAACACCGATGATATGCGTGAATCTTCCGCTCTTTCCATCATTTCAGAGCTTACTGCCGCTGGTATGAAAATCAAAGCTTTTGATCCTGTTGCATACAAAAAAGCGGAAGAAATTCTGCGTGATAATGATCTGGTGGAGATTGTCCACAACCAGTATGAAGTGCTCGAAGGCGCGGATGCCCTTGCGGTTGTAACTGACTGGAACCAGTTCAGGAACCCGGATTTCGACAAGGTTAAAGATTCCCTTCAGGCTCCGTTGGTTTTTGACGGCAGAAACCTTTATGATCCTGCATATCTGGGAAGCTGCGGCTTCGCTTACTTCAGCGTCGGTCGCCGTCCGGTAGGTGCTGAAGGTTAGCCTTTACGAATAAGATAAGAATTGTCCGTTCTAGATGGAACGGGTTTGTGGATATGGGAAAAGTCCCTCTCGCTTTTGCGAGAGGGACTTTTTTTTGGTGGAAAGGTGAGTAGAAGGTGAGCAGGGGAGAATTGGTGTGGTCTGCTGATTTTCAATCAGGTGAAGTGCCCTATAGATGACGGACAGTCTTCGAGAGGTTAAGGTCAGCTCATGGAGAGACAGTCATGAGTAACCGAGAGTATTCAGAAGAATTTAGGAAGTCTGCCGTCAAGCTCGTCACCGATCTAGGCTATTCATATAACGAA
>RDSB01000028.1 GCA_004923195.1 Marinifilum sp. JC120
GTGCACCTCGTGCCGAGGTGGTGGAACTGGTAGACACGCTGTCTTGAGGGGGCAGTGGAAGAGATTCCGTGGGGGTTCGAATCCCCCCCTCGGCACCATGCAACTGAGAAAGGGTTGAAACGAAAGTTTCAACCCTTTTTTGCGTTTTTATCAAAACCCTTCTCCAAAAACTCTTTGAAATTTTCTTCAATCCTAGTTGTCAAATTATTAATAGTTTTGTAGATATTTCCAAGCGCGTCATTGATAAATATCGACTATGCGTATTAAAGGAAATTCTACAATGAAAAAAGCATTAATTTTCTTTCTGACAGCGTTTGTGGTCATGATTGCCTCTGTCTATTATGCGAACGCTGAACAATTCCAATACCTGCGCCCAAAAGATGGCGATTCTTTTTCTGTCATGCTGCGTGGACTGGATATTGATATTCGTCTGATCTCCGTAGACTGCCCGGAGTACAAACAGGAATTTGGACAAGAAGCGCGGGAGTTCACTGACCTGTGGTTACGCAAAGGGAGTGCTTACATTGAATACGATCATCGCACGCAGGACCGTTACAAGCGGGTGCTCGGTTATGTCTGGCGAAAAGGGGAGATGCTGAATTATGAACTGGTACGTCGGGGGTACTGTATCGTTGCTTATTATGCAGATACCAAAATGCATTATCCGAAATTAAAAGAAGCCGAAGAACTGGCCAAGAAAGATCGGATCGGCATCTGGGTTAATGGCGGCTTGAAGATGACCCCGGCGGAATTTCGAAAATGGAAGCGGGGGCGGAAAGTTTCCGCCCGTAAATAGAATTGAGCTTAAATTGTAAGGGCAGGGCCATTACAAAAGCTTATGCATATTCTTCAAAGCCTCTCGTTTGCTAAGCCCGGAAAGACGTTCCGCATTTGCTTCAATATAATCTTTCACGATCTGCGGATGAGTCCATGCATAATCTCGTAATGACCAACCGATGGCTTTGCGTAGAAAGAATTCCTTGGAATCAATATTCGGCTCAATGCATTGCTTCAGGAAATCAAAATCTAAATTTTCTTTAAAACGAAGCTGGCAAAGAATAGATGAACGCCGTTTCCACATGTGCTCATCTGTGGACCATTCAAGCATTAAAGATTTCATGCGCTCCGGTTCAGCACGCAGAATATTTCCAAGCGGACTGGTCAAGTTGTCACAATAATCCCACCATGCTCCGGTGGTGATCATTTCTTCCACCATGGGCAACGCTTCCCAAGTATGAAATTTAAGGCAAGGTTTCCAGTCGATCAACTCCAGAGCGGCGTATCGTTCTTCGCGATATTCAGCCCCACGCCAAAGCTCAAGCACTGCTTTCTGCCACTTACCAAAATCCCACGGTTCAAATTCTTTGAAAATCTGAATACAAGGTTTCCGGCGCAGGGGTGCGGGGATGCCGTAGAAATCCATTTCGGATTTCATATATTTCTTCATGCCCGGTGCGCGTTCAGGATCAGCTAGGTCTTGCAGGGTTTTGCGGATGGTGGGGAGGAGGATTTTCATCTACCCATCTCCCTTCAAAAACTTAATATATTTCCGGTCAGTATTATTAATATGGTTGATGATCCAATCCTGATTAGCCTCGGCGCGGAGCATGCGGTATTCAATGGCAATTATGAGTTGAATATTATGGCGTATGTTAGATGACATCTTGCAGCTTATTTTCCAATATGTTTATATGCGAAGTGTTTGTTTTAAATTAAAATATGGCATGTTTCCTTATTAATCAACCAATTGGTAATCGATAGGTCCTGCGGATTTTCATAGACATCATAGATAACAGACAATACAATCCAAATTACCTGTAAATAAAGAGAATTTCATTTAAAGGAGTTTCATAAATGAAGGATAGCAAAAAAAGCGTAGATTACATTTTCCATGGTCTGGAAGCCCTTGATGTTCTGCTCTGTTCTAAAGAAGCTGAAAACCTTAATGTTCGCAACATTGTTGGGCTTCTCCACCCGATTCTTGATGACGCCAAGCGCAGGGCACATACAGAATTTTCCGCCCGTACCGGTAGTAAAGAAAAAGACTCCTAAACCGCGAAGGAATCCAAATGGATTTGAATAAACTGGTTCAAGTTGAACTGGACGATCTGGTCGGGGTCTACAAACATCTACATGCAAATCCGGAACTTTCGCATCAGGAAGAAAAATCTTCTGAATTAGTAGCTGATCAATTGGAAGCGTGCGGAATTTCCGTAACCCGCAATTTCGGTGGTTTTGGTGTTGTGGGTCTTCTTGAAAATGGTGACGGCCCGATCGTGATGGTCCGTGGAGACATGGACGCACTGCCCATCACCGAGGAAACCGGACTTAATTACGCCAGTTCAGTTAGGGTCAAAGATCCTTCCGGCAATGATACAGGTGTAATGCATGCCTGCGGTCATGACGTGCACATGACCACTCTTGTGGGAACTGCCCGCGTGCTTTCCAAATTCAAAGACAGCTGGAGTGGAAAAATTATTTTTGTCGGTCAGCCCGCAGAGGAAGCCATGTCCGGCGCAAGGGCGATGATTGAGCAGGGGCTTTTTGAGAAATTCGGTGCTCCTGATTACTGTCTTGCCACCCACGTTATTCCGAAACTCGAAGCCGGGAATATCATGGTCAAATCCGGTCCGATCATGGCCGGGACATATCAGCTTAAAATTACAGTCCGCGGAGTAGGGGGGCACGGTGCCATTCCACAAGAATGCAAGGACCCGGTCGTGCTGGCTGCCCGGATCGTTACTTCCCTCCAGACAATTGTTAGTCGCGAATTCAGCCCGACGCAGCCAGCGGTTGTCACTGTCGGTTCCATTCATGGCGGTACAAGGGCAAATATTATTCCGGGCGCGGTTGTTATGGAAGTCACCGCAAGGTTCTGTGATTCCGAAGGGCATGACCGCATTTTCGAATCAGTTAAAAGAATCTGCAAATACGAAGCTCTGTCCATGGGTATTCCTGAAGACCTGTTGCCCATCGTTGAATTTGATTTTGAGAGCGATCTACCTGCCACGACAAATGATAGTGGACTGGCAGAGATTGTCCGCAAGGCTGCTGGCAAATATCTTGGCGAGGACAAAGTCCACGAAGCTGATATGGTTATGGGTAGCGAAGATTTCTCCCTGTTCAGGACAGCTGGCGGTAAAGTAACTCCTTCATGCTTATTTTTCACCGGAGCAACATCAGCCGAAGAAATGGCCTTATTCCATGAAAAAGGAATCAACCCGCCGTCCATTCATAACAGTAGATTTTTTCCACCGCCGGAACCAACTATCAGAACCGCCGTCACAACCATGGCCGGAAGTGTTTTGAAATTAATGAGTTAAAAATTAAAGCCCTGAATCATATGATTCAGGGCTTTAATTTTTAAAACGGAAAACTTACTTCTTTTCCGGCTCCGACTTTAGCCAGTTTGGTGTCTATGGCATTAAGCCGCGTTTTTGCAGCTTCTTTTTGAGCCTTGCGGTCAGCGCGCTTGATGACAGTTTTCAGGAATCGTTTGGCTGTTTCAAATTGTCCTTTGTGCTCGTAAATCATTGAAACACGATACATGGCAGTCACAGCCCAGATATTTTGTTCCGGGAATTCCCATGCTAATTCAAGATAATGCTTAAGAGCCTTTTCTTTTTTACCCATGGCGTGTTCACCTTCGGCAATCCAGAAAAGCACTTCCGCGCGAAGCTCATCATTTTCCAGCTGATCACGATCAGACCATATTCTTTCAAGTATTGCTTGAGCTTTTTTTAGATCGCCTTTTTGCTGAATCATAAGCGCCAGCTTCAATTCTTTTTCAGCTGGAAGGGTTCCGCCGGATTCGAGAATTTCATTGTAGGCTTTCATGGCCTTATCATCTTTACCAACGGCAAGATCATATGCCACAGCGGCAGTCAGCCATTGAAGACGCAACTGCGGTCCAAATTTATCCTGATCAACCCGTTTCAGGTAGTAAGCGGATAATTTGAAATCTCTGTTCTGCGCTGCCTTGTCCGCCAAGTAAATGAAGCTTTCCGCTCCCAGCTTGGACTGGGGAAACAGGAATGCACAACGGCGTGCAACTTTGGAACTTTGTTTCGTATCTGCCTGTTTTGTCAGATCAGCAAATACTAGCAGCCTGTCCAAAGGATTGGAGTTGATAGTCGGATTAAGGGATTTTTTGGGAATTGGTTTCCAGAACGGAGTGTCAATCTCACTGAAATAATTAATCCCAGCAGCCTGACTGAGGCCTGAAATGATGTAGAGGTTCTCATTTTTTCCGTAATCAGCCGTGCTAAGTACTCTGGATAACGGTAACTTAAAGGCGATCCCGCTGGCAATCCTAAGACTCATGGGCAGGGTGTCTTTATCCAGACGTCTCAATACTTTTTGAGCTAACTCCATGTCTCCGGTCAGGAAAGCGAATGCGAGACGGTAATTTTGCAGGGCATTGACCAGCTCACTTGAAAGAAGGAGTGATCCGGTTTCGCGGTCGATGGTTTCCAAAGCTTCTTGCGGTTCCATTTCCATCAGCTTTTTGCGGAATACATTCCATGCAGGAGAACTGGGAGCTCCAAGTTGCCAAAGGGTAGGGGATACAATCGCAGGCTCAAGAACCCCTGCTTTGAAAAACGAGGACGGGCGAATCAGGTTCCCTTCATTAAATATAGAGGTAGATTCCGGAGACCTGCCAGTTTCCAAATACTGGTTAACGGATTTCCAAAAAATCTGCACCGTTGAATTGGAAACAGAATTCAGGGCCCGGTCAGATTTTTCCCATTCGCCAATGCTGGCCGCAGCCAAAGATTGGGCGATAACAATACGATCATCATCGCTGACAACAGTGGAATTGCTTACAACCGGGAGAATCTCCGAGGTGCTGTTCAAACCTTCAAGCTTGGTTTTGCTGTTGAGGATGAAATAGGTTGTAGGCCAGACTTTTTCCGCCTGACCAAAAGTCTGCTCAAGCAACATCTTGCGAGATTCGCGGGCGGATTCAGGTGTTACCCGGTAACCCCAGTAAAGAGAACGCCAGACATCGAACCAAACACTTTTAAGATAGGAATCGCCCTTAAATTTGGAAGCCATGGTGGACTGATCCATCAAACGAGCAGCCTGACTGAACCAGATAACTCCTTTAACAGGATCACCAAGAGCTCTCTGGCATTTGCCGCCAAGCCAGAGCCGGGTGATTTCCTGAGTCTTATCAGTGAAAGCTGGAGTAGATTGCAAGGTCTCAAGGCAAGCTGAATAGCGACCAAGATTAAAAGCTGTCTCAGCGCGCTTAAGAATAAGTTCCGGTGTGTCGCCGGTCTGGGAATAGTTCTGTTCCAGAATATCCCAGGCTCCGTATTTTTCCAGCCATGATTCAAATGAATCCTTCTTTATGGCTGAAGCTGCAAAAGCATTTCCTCCAGCACCAAGCAATACAGCCGCTGCCAGAAGGGAAGGTAATATCTTTTTAGTAAGTCTCGAACTCATGAAAACCTCATGGATTGAAATTTCAAGTCAACGTGAAATGGGTATCCCTGTGAGATAAAGAAAAGCGGATCAAGTAGCAAATTGAATCGACTACCTGACCCAATTACTTCTCTTAAAACAAGTTAGTATTGAAATAAGCCCTTCAGTATCTAGCTGTTGTTGATCGGTAAGAGATAACTATCTAAATTTTAATACTTAAGACCAGTAGAGCTTATCGGTCGAAATGAGGTGGGCCTAATATTTATGCAGAGTTAACTGGTTTAATTTCTCAAAGTTTACATAATTTACATTATGAGACATTGATATAAAGTTAAATATATAAGTAGCTTATGATGTTCAGATTAGATTTTTATGAAATATTGAGATTCAAAGACTTCAAATTGCTCTTCTGGTTCAATTTGTGGTTTTCTGTCTGACCTAAATGCTTTTGGTTTGTTTTTAGCTTCTCAAATCTGTTCGATGATGGACGACTTAGCTTTTTTAAAATAAACGCTTAGGAGCTAAATTTTGAGGACATGTTTTAAGAATTAAAAAAAGCCTTGCTCAACTCATAGTCAAACAAGGCTTACAAGATAAATTTTGAGCTATTGTCAACTTAACGCTAACTGTCGTTGCCCATGAATGACATTAGCACTTTGAATGATATTTCAACTCCATTAATTCCAGTGCCGATCACTTTGTCCAGATCAATTGTTTCATCTGAAATATCCGCCAGAACATGTGCGTGTAATCCGTGCCTATCCATCAGCTTCACTGTTTCGGTCAGAACGTCGTACTCAAGGCCATGTTTTTGCTTAAGCTTGCTAATGTCGAAACTTATGAATTCTGCCCCGGACTTAGCGGCCAGAATTGCCTTAGTGATACTGTCGAGTCCGGACATATTTACTGACACATTTTTACTCGCCAGCATTTTGCAAACCTTGAAACCTTCAAGTGTTGGTTTAATTTTAATTACGGTGCTGGGACTAAGTCGTAATAGCTCTCGGACATCGCTTAGCAGTTCATCTGAATCTTTTCCTGTAGCGGAGACAAATACCGGACCGTTAACGCTGGCCACAATAGATTTTGAATCATTGTCCGTGGCGACGCATTTCTGTTCACCCTCTTCTGAAAGCAGAACTATGCCGTCAATCAAACCATAACCAGCGGCTTTTTTAACTTCATAGAGAGAACAGGTTTTGAGATAGATATTCATGGGACTCCCCTGCCCTTTTTAGGACATAAAAAAAGAACCCTTTCAACTCAGTCAAAAGGGTTCACAGAAATATAACGAACAGCTTATTCGCCGCTTTCAGCCTCGAGGCGTTTGATGTATTTTTCACGGCACTCGTAGGAACAAAAACATTCGACCTTTTCACCGTTCTTAACCCTGATGTCTCCATCTTTGGGTACATAGGCTCCACAGATCGGGTCTTTAACCATCTCGCCGGTTTTGACTTTTTTATTAAAATCCTTGCCAGCTTTGTCCTGCTTTTTCTTCTGGTCGCCGCTGAAGAGCTTCCACATGATAAAAGCAGCTATAGCAATAACAACAAATTTCATCATAACTTCTTGCACCTCTATGAAAAAAGGCCGCACCTGTATCAGGTGCGGCCCTAGAATTAATCCTGATAAATCTTCTTACCTTCAGTGCGGTAATCGATTTTCTTCAGAGCGTCAGCAACGGATGTTCCGTCAGGGAACACCAGCTCAGACTCAATGTCTGTCAGCGGAAGGAGCACAAAAGCTCTATCCAACGCCCGCGGATGCGGAACAGTGAGATAACTCCCGCTTTCAATTACCCGGTCTCCGAAGAGAATTATGTCCAGATCAATGGTCCTGGGGCCGTTCTTAACGTCGCGTACCCGGTCCATCTGTCCTTCCACAGCTTGAAGCGTGGAAAGGAAGCCTTCTGCGGACCAGAGCTCGGGATCAACGTCAAAACGGACCACCTGGTTCGTAAACCATGGTTGATCTTTCAATCCCTGAGGTTCGGTCTCGTAGGTTTCAGACCATTTTTCAGGTTCAATACCTTCATATTTTTCCAGCCTAGCTACAGCCTGATTCAAATTATCTTCTGTGTCTCCGATATTTGAGCCAAGACTGACATAGACCTTTATAATTGGGATATCCGTGATACTGCCTCCTTGAGCCTTTCGGTATCAACAGTCAGCGAAATTCTGAAGTACCCTTCACCGGATTCGCCGAAGCCGTTACCGGGAGTGACAACAACACCGGTTTCCTTCAGGAGCTTGGATACGAACTCGGAAGAAGTGTAGCCTTCGGGAGTTTTGGCCCATACGAAGATGGATGCATCAGGCACCTTGCAGGAAATATTGATCTTCTCCAGAGCTTCAATAACGCAGTCACGACGCTCTTTGTAGATCTTGCGGAATTCCTTAACATAAGGTTCGCCTTCTTTTAGTGCAACAATTCCGGCTTCCTGTACAGCCTGAAAGATGCCGGAGTCGACATTTTCTTTAATTTTACCAAGTCCTGCCACGAGTGAGGCATTACCCACTGCCATACCACAACGCCAGCCGGTCATGTTGTAGGTCTTGGACAGGGAGTGGAATTCGATGGCCACATCTTTTGCTCCGGGAGTTTCCAGGATAGAGATGGGCTTGTTGTTTTCATCGTAGTAGACTTCGGTGTAAGCAGCGTCAGCAGCGATGATTACATTGTGCTTCTTGGCCTTGGCAACCAGCTTTGCGTAGAATTCAGGTGTCGCGGTGGCGGATGTGGGGTTGTTGGGATAGTTCACGAAAAAGATTTTGCATTTGTCCCATTTGGCATCATCGATAGCGTCGAGTTCGGGCAAGTAGTCGTTTTCTTCCAGAAGCGGAACCATTTCCACTTCGCCGCCAGCAAAACCGCAAGCTACCGGGTAAACCGGGTAATTAGGGGAAGCCACCAGCACGAGATCGCCGGGGTTAACAAAAGCCAGCGGGAAATGTGCAATACCTTCCTTGGAACCGATCAGGGAAACAACTTCACTCGCTGCATCCAGCTCCACGTTAAATCTTTCTTTGTACCAGTCGGCTACAGCCTGACGGAAAGTCATCAGACCAACATAAGAAGGATACTGGTGGTTGACCGGGTTTTGCGCAGCTTTGTGCAATGCTTCAATAATAAAGTCGGGAGTCGGAAGGTCAGGATCGCCGATGCCGAGACTGATTATGTCTACTCCCTGAGCTGCAACTTCAGCTTTAAGTCTATCAATTTCAGCAAAGAGATACGGGGGGAGTGTTGCGAGTCTGTCGGCAAGTTTAAATTCTGGCATTTCGATATGCTCCTGTTATTTTTTTGGTTAAATTATTATCAAAACTGTTTAATTGTGCTTGTTTGCTCTGTCAATCAGCTTGAGCAGTCGCGGCCATACGTGTAATGAATATGAGATATGACCGAGAACGAAAACACGACCTGTAAACATCAATGGATTGACCGTTATCTGGAATACCTGCTCATCGAGCGTGGTCTTTCGGAAAACAGCCTTAATGGATATCTGAGTGATCTGGAGTCTTTTCAGTCTTTTCTGGAAGAAAGGTCTGCGAAAATAGAAGACGCCACAAGTCAGACATTGCTGCTCTACCTTACATACTTAAGGTCAAAAGCATTGAAATCAACCTCGCTGGCGAGACATCTTTCGTCTTTGCGGGGATTCTTCGCGTTTTGCACGTCACGGGGCTTCATTAAAGAAGACCCTGCAACACTGCTGGAAAACCCGAAGCTCCCCAGAAAAATTCCTGAGTTCCTTTCACCGGAGGAAGTCGGACGCATACTTGCCCTGCCCAAGTTGACCGAAAAACTGGGGTTTCGCGATCGTGCAATGCTTGAGCTGCTTTATGCAGCCGGAATGAGGGTATCCGAATTGATCAACCTTAACATTGAAGATTTTGATCCTCAAACCGGAGTTCTCATCATTTTCGGTAAAGGTTCCAAGGAACGGTTGGTACCGATTCATTATGTGGCGCAAAAATTCTTAAACCAATACATTAAGGATTGGCGTCCTGCTTTTAATCCCAAGGTCAAGAACATATTCTTAAACAGATCAGGAAAAGGACTGACCAGACAAGGGGTCTGGAAACTGATCAAGAAGTTCGCTCTGGAAGCAGGTGTAAAACGTTCAATATCTCCGCACACTTTCAGGCATTCGTTTGCCACCCACTTGCTGGATGGCGGTGCGGATCTGCGTACAGTCCAGTTGCTTCTTGGTCATTCAGACATCAATGCTACCGAAATATACACACATATTCAAGCCGGAAGATTAGTCCAACTCCATAAACGCTTTCACCCTCGTTCTGTAATGTGAGATTTTAAGAATGTCAAAAAATATAGAGCTTATTAAGGCGGAAACTATAATTACCGGGCACGTAAATGCTGATTTCGATTGCCTGGCCGCCATTGTAGCAGCTGGAAAACTGTATCCCGGAGCTACGCTTATTTTTCCCGGAAGTCAGGAAAAGAATCTGCGCAATTTCTATATGGAAAGTGCAACATATTTCTTTAACTTCAAACACTTGAAAGAAATTGACAAAAGCGCAGTCAAGTTACTTGTTGTTGTGGATACCTCCCGTCGTAAACGAATTGTCCATATTGATTCCATTCTTAAAAATCCGGGTTTGAAAATTCACATATATGACCATCATATGAAGTCCGAATGTGATCTCGACCCCGAACTTATTATTAAAAAGCCGTGGGGTTCAAGTGTTGCCATTCTTTCTCACGAAATCCGGGAGCGCGGCCTTGAAATAAATCAGGAAGAAGCCACTATTATGGGGCTTGGTCTTTATGAAGATACCGGTTCATTTACCTTCAATTCCACCACCGAACATGATTTCGAGGCCGGAAAATGGCTTTTAACAAACGGTATGGAATTGGATGTAATCACCGACCTGCTCAATCGTGATCTTTCTGCCCAGCAGATAACCTTGCTCGGCAGGCTGCTTGAAGGAGCTACCACCCATACAATCAATGACCTTGATGTAGTTATCTCAGAAGTCAGCACCCCTGAATATGTTGGTGATTTCTCTGTACTGGTCCACAAATTCATGGACATTGAAAATATCAAAGTCCTATTTGCTCTGGGCAGAATGAACGACCGTATCCATCTTGTGGCCCGTTCACGAACCCCGGATATCGATGTGGGCGCAATTTGCACCAATTTCGGTGGGGGCGGACATGTTTACGCAGCTTCAGCAACCATCAAGGATCGTACGCTGGCAGAAGTGCGCGACGAGCTTTTCGCCCTGCTCTATTCCAAAGTCACTCCGCGTCTGAATGTGGAATCCATTATGTCCAAGCCCGTAGTGGCCATTCCTCGCAATGTAACCATTGCCAAGGCTGTGGAGCGGATGACCCAGTATAGCCTCAAAGGCGTACCCGTGGTGGACAATATGGAGAATATGCGAGTTGTGGGCCTGCTGGAACAGAAAACCGCAGATAAGGCTCTTTCTCATGATCTGGGCCATATGGAAGTGGAAATCTACATGCAACACCCTTTTTCCTCCATCAAGATTGATTCCGGGTTGCACCGGGTCATGGAAATTATCCTCGGACAGAAGCAACGGATGGTTCCGGTGGTGGAGAATGATCGGGTTGAGGCTGTTGTAACCAGAACAGATCTGATCAACATGCTGGTGCAGGACCCGGCGCGTATTCCTGAATCACTATTCCCGGACAAAAAACAGGAACGCAACATCCGCAATGTCATGCGTAACCGTTTGCCTAACAAAATCCTTAATATTCTTGAGACTGCCGGGGAAATGGCTGCGAAAATCGGAACCGAGGCCTACGTGGTGGGCGGATTCGTACGTGATGTGCTGCTGACTAAGACCAATTTTGACCTTGATTTAGTAGTCGAGGGGGACGGTATTGCTTTTGCCAAGAAACTTGCAAAAAGAATGGACGGCCGCGCCAAATATCATCGCAAATTCAAGACCGCAGTGGTCATTCTGCCGGACGGACAACGGGTGGATGTGGCAACCGCACGCCTTGAATATTATGAATACCCTGCCGCCCTGCCCACAGTGGAGCTTTCATCCATAAAGATGGATCTTTACCGCCGGGATTTCACCATTAATGCTTTGGCTGTGCATATTAATCCTTCCAGTTTCGGAAAACTGGTCGACTTTTTCGGTGCTCAGCGCGATTTGAAGGACAAGACCATCCGCGTGCTTCATGCACTAAGTTTTGTGGAAGACCCCACCCGCATCATGCGCGCTATCAGGTTTGAACAGCGTTTTGATTTTAAAATCGGCGGACAAACTCTTAGTCTGATCAAAAACGCACTTAAACTAAATCTGATCAACAAGCTTTCTGGTTATCGGTTAACTCATGAAATGCGAATTATCTTAAATGAAGCCAATGTGCTGCATAGTATTGAGCGTATGAACGAACTGGGCGTGCTTGAAGCGGTCCATCCGCTACTTGTGCTCAATTCCGCTCGTTCACAGGTGATTGCCGAACTTGAAAAGCTCATGAGCTGGTACAACCTACTTTATCAGGAGCAGCCTCTCTCGGTCTGGAAAACATACTTTTTGGCTTTATGCATGGGCATTTCCAAGGCCAAGATGGAGCAGATTTATGACCGTTTCAGTTTCTCTCCCAGCGAACGTAGAGAATTTGTTCATCTGCGTGAAACTATTTTCTGGGCGGCAGGAAACATCATGAATATCAAGCAACAAATGAAACCCAGTGAGATTTATGAAACACTCAATCCAGTTCCGCTGGAGGGAGTGCTCTTCATCATGGCCCGGACCAAACGGGAAATGATTAAAAAATACGTTTCCCAGTACCTGACTAGCCTGAGACTGAAAACAATTGATGTGACAGGTGAGGATTTAAAAGATTTAGGGCTTGAACCCGGACCTTTATATTCCGAACTTTTGCATCATGTAAAATTGGCCTGCCTTGACGGAAAAATTAAGGGACGGGATGAACAGCTACGTTTCTTAAAGGAAAAGATTAAGAAATAAGCCTGCAAAGGGTACTTAGCCTGCAAATACCTGTTTATTAAACGTATCAACCTTAAAAAAATGGTTTTCCTTGCTCTTGACTGACAACACGTGTAGAACATGCGGACTTTTTCAATATGATGGGGGAAACACCCCCTTGTTAATGTTTTTTTCACGATTAGGCTGTTTTTTTCATATTTATTGTTGATAATTAGCTAGTATTTAATTAGTGGAAATTGATATTGTTTGATAAAAGACAATATAAACAGTTCTGGCTAAAGTTTAGCAGAACATTCTGACAATATCTTCACCGCCGTGAAAAGGTATTGTAAAGGTTATTTTACAGATGGACGTATTATGGGCACCATGGCGAATGGACTATATTCTTGGTCCCAAGCCGGACGAATGTGTTTTCTGTATTCCAGAACACACTGATGAGGATGAGGAAAGATTAATCCTACACAGGGCAAAGCACTGTTTTGTGATTATGAATAAATTTCCTTACAATAACTGTCACTTGATGGTTACGCCTTACCGTCACGTCAGTAAACTCACTGATCTCAAAGAAGCTGAAGCTTCCGAGATCATGAAATATATAACCATAAGCTGCGATATTCTGGAAAAGGCATGCAATCCTCAAGGAATAAATGTCGGCCTGAATATAGGGGAAGCAGCTGGAGCTGGGATCGCCGCCCATCTCCACTTTCAATTAGTGCCCCGTTGGAACGGGGATGCATCGTTTATGGCAGTGTTCGGAGAGACCAATGTTATCCCCGATCACTTGTCTTCAACTTACAATAGGCTCAAGCCGTTATTTGACAGCTGCTGTCGCTAAGTAACACTAAGGAGGGTTTCATGCGTTACTTGAAGGTTTTGGCTCTGGTAGTACTCTTTTTCCTTTCCATGGTATTTTTCATTCAGAATACCCCCGAACTTTCCAAGGAAGTCACTCTGTCCATCGAACTGTTCAATTACAAGTTCATGAGCCAGCCTCTTCCGTACTACCTCTTGATCCTGATCGCTTTTGCTACAGGTTCCGTTCTTTGCCTGCTCTATTTTATGGCTGATAAGGTTCGTCTTTCCGGACAGCTTCGCACCTGTCGCACCAGAATGGCCAACCTTGAGCAGGAAGTAAATTCTCTTCGCAACCTGCCCCTCGACGAGGGGAACTATCCCTCCGCTGAAAAGAGCGAAGAGAAAGCTTCTGAATAATAAGCGCATAATTATGGAGTATACGTGTCCTTTTTAAGCGTATTTAAAAAGAAGAAGATGACGGCGTCCGATAATCGGGCGCCGTCTTATTCGTCCGGGACCGGAAAAGGAAAGTCCGGGCTTGCGGATACCCGTGCAGCCATTGATGAACTCAGCAAGGTTGTAAAGGATACTCCGGAAGCTGTTGAAATTTATCTTGCCCTCGGTAACCTTTACCGTTCTCAAGGTGAAATTGAACGTGCCGCCCAAATCAGGAACAGCCTGATTGTCCGCCCCGGTCTGGACCCGGCGATTAAAGCCCGCGCCCTCTATGAATTGGGGCGTGATTTCAGCCGTGGCGGTTTTCTGGACCGTGCGGTTAATGCTTTTGAAAAAGCCCGCGATATCGCAGGTGATTCACCTGAGATTCTGACCGAGCTGGCCGAACTGTCAGCCGGAGGACGGGAATTCGAAAAAGCAGCAACCTACTATGCAAAATTGAATCAGCCCGTACAGGAAGCGCACTACCTTGCCCGTTTGGCCGAAGACTATACATCTGAAGGCGAAGATGCCATCGCCCAGCGCACCCTGAAGAAAGCTCTTAAAATTTCCTCAAGTTCAGTTGAATCTTGGTTGCTGGTACTGACCAGATTAAAACAGGAAGGTTCACTGGACAAATTCAAAAAGAAATTCAATTCTGCACTTGCGCAGGTTCCCAAGCATTTAAGATTTGTCCTCATCGAAGGATTGCTGGCGGATTCCCTTATTTTTGGAGATACCCCCATCAAGAATAAAGATCAGGATAATGATCGTAACTATCCTTTTTATGAAGTGATGGTTGAAGAAATTTCTCAGTCCGACCCGGATGTTATCATGCATTACTACGGAGCCAGACTTTTGCAGCTCTGCGGAAAGCAGGACGAGGCCGGTGTGTGGCTTGAAAAGACCCTGATGCTCAACCAGAATTTCTGGCTGGCAAGGCTGGAACTTTTCAACGTTGCCCAGGACCAGCAGGAACTGACATCCTCGTTCAAGAGTCAGCTGGACTTTTTCGTAAATGTTGCGAGAAAAGTCCAAAGATTTACCTGTTCTAAGTGCGGCTTCAAGCGGGATAGAATATTTTTCAATTGCCCCAGATGCCGCAGTTGGCATTCAATATCGTTCCGTAAAGAACTGAACCAGTAAGCCCCAGATATATTATTGTGAGCAAAAAGAAACTCACTCCCATGTTCGAGCAGTACATGCAGATCAAGGTCGAGCACCCTGATTCTCTGCTGTTTTATCGCATGGGAGACTTTTACGAACTTTTCTTTGAGGACGCTGAAATTGCAGCGCGTGAATTGCAGATAGCCCTGACCTGCCGTAATCCCAATTCCGAAGATAAAATCCCCATGTGTGGTGTTCCGCATCATGCCTCACGGGCATATCTTTCTCAGCTTATTGAAAAGGGGTATACCGTTGCGCTCTGTGATCAGATTGAAGACCCTAAGCAGGCTAAAGGACTGGTTAAGCGTGCGGTAACAAGGGTCTACACCCCCGGAACCGTTGTTGAGGATGACACCCTTTCAGCCAAAGACAGTAACTATTTGGCTGCCCTAATCTGGGACGAGGCTAAATCAGCGGGCGGTCTGGCTTGGATGGATTTTTCCACCGGGCAATGGAGCGGCATCCAAAGCAAAAATGAAAATGATCTCTGGCAATGGGCAATCAAGATCAATCCCCGTGAGTTGATTCTCCCACAGGGTAAGTCTATTCCCGGTCAATACGGGGAAATCGACGCCCGCATCACCCCTGCTCCTTCAGCCGGATATTTTAATTACAAATCCGCCAAGGACAATGTCCTTGAAGCTCAGAATGTCGCTGATCTTGATTCATTGGACCTTGAAGACAAGGCTCATCTGACTCAAGCTTGCGGAGCACTTATTTCCTACCTGCGCCAGACCCAGATGCAGGAATTCGATCATCTTGATGAGTTCAAACCCCTGAACCTGACCAAGTTCATGATTTTGGACGAAGTCACTGAAAGGAATCTTGAGCTATTCAAAAGATTGGATGGCAAAAAAGGAAAAGGCACCCTGCTTAATGTGCTTGATAAGACCATTACGCCTATGGGCGGACGTCTCCTGTCGGTGCGCCTGAAACAGCCGTGGCGAGAGATTTCACCCATTGAGCACAACCAACGCGCAGTGACTTTTTTTCATGATGATGATTCCCTGCGCGCCAGAATCCGGGAACTGCTTGATACGGTTTACGATCTTGAGCGACTTTCTACCCGCGTAGTACTCGGCCGTGCAACTCCCAAAGATTTTATCAGCCTGCGTGAGAGCTTAAAAACACTACCCCCTATTCATCAGTTGCTGCATGGGGCTGTAGTTGCCGTGGATGAAGAAAATCCGGTTACTCCGGCTCTGAAGGCTATCGTCAAGAAATGGGATTCCATGAATGACGTAGCTGAGCTTCTGGAGCAGGCCCTTGCGGACGCTCCCCCACCGGTGATCACCGAAGGTGGGCTGTTCAAAACAGGATTTAATCCTGAACTGGATGAGCTCATTCAACTCACCGAGCATGGCGAATCAACCCTTGCGGACCTGCTGGCTCATGAAAAAACCAACAATGAGCTGCCTAAGCTCAAATTGGGATTCAATAAAGTTTTCGGCTACTATTTTGAAATTTCCAAAGCCTTCAAGGGGCAAGTTCCAGACTACTTTGAACGTCGCCAGACCCTTGTAAACAGTGAACGTTACATTACCCCGGAACTTAAAGAGCTGGAAGAAAAGATTCTTTCAGCATCCGAAAAACGCAAGACACTGGAATATAATTTATTCCAAAAAATCCGCGAGAATGTAGCCGGAAACCGGGGTCGTTTCATGTTCATGGCTGACGCCATTGCCGCCGTGGACTTCTGGCAGGGGCTTGCTGAAGCTGCGCGGGTCAACCGCTGGTCCTGCCCGGAAATCCATCCCGGTATGGAAGTGGTAATTGAGGAAGGACGCCATCCTGTGGTCGAGGCTGTTCAAGGGGCTGCCAACTATATTCCCAACAGCCTGACCATTGATGAAAAACGGCGTATCCTGCTCATCACCGGGCCGAACATGGCCGGTAAATCTACCGTGCTCCGGCAAGTAGCGCTCATGGGGATCATGGCTCAGATCGGTTCCTATATTCCTGCCACCAGCGGACGTATCGGCCTTATGGATCGTGTCTTTTCCCGTGTTGGAGCATCGGATAATCTCGCTCAGGGACAGTCTACTTTCATGGTTGAGATGATGGAAACTGCCAGAATTCTAAGGCAAGCTTCCAAGCGCAGTCTGGTCATCCTTGATGAAATCGGACGCGGTACTTCTACCTTTGACGGCCTCGCTTTGGCATGGGCTGTGGTAGAAGAGCTTTCCAAACGCGCACGTGGTGGCATCAGAACCCTTTTTGCCACCCATTACCATGAGTTGACCTCACTAGAGGGAGTAATCGACGGCTTGCGGAACTTCAACATCGCAGTACGTGAATGGAAAGGAGATATTCTTTTCCTGCGTAGGCTTGTTCCCGGTCCTGCTGATAAAAGTTATGGTATCGAGGTTGCCAAGCTTGCCGGGGTGCCCAAGCCTGTTGTAGTGAGGGCTAGGGAAATTCTTGCGAATCTTGAAGAAAAATCGCAGGATGTGGATGGTCACCCTGTGCATCAGGCTCCGTCAGTGCAATCAATCCTGCCGGGTATGATATGCACCGGTAATGAAAAGAAAAATGAAGCTCCGCCGGAAGATCACGCGCTCATCAAGGAGCTGCGTAATCTTGATGTAAACGGACTTTCACCCATAGAAGCCCTTACCCTTCTGAATCAGTGGAAAAAATCGCTGGGAGAAAATTAATGAAATTTCATTCCTTTAAAAAACAAATGCTGTTGGCCGTTTTGGCTCTCATGCTTCTGGCTACCGCAGGATGCGGTGTTAAAATCTGGCCTGCCCCGCAACATAGCGAAGATGTCTTTACCTTTGCATCCGTAGAAGGCCGCCGAGTAGGTGAATGCCTTAAAGTTGTAGTAAAGGTTGACGGCGCATTTAAAAATGTGGACAATTTGAGCCTTCAATTTCAAGCTGACGGTTCCGGTCCGGGAGAAGGCTGCCCGACATGTCCTTTTTTCCCGGCTCTTAGAAAAGAATTCACCCCCGGCTCCGAAGGTATTCAATCTGACGGCTCCACTTTCGTATTCAGCGAATGTGGACTTGATCCCGCTAAAAGCTATCGTTGGAGAGTCGTAGGACGCAATGCTTACGACGCACTTGGAATAGAAATTTCTGACGTATACACAGCTGCACCCTAATCTTTTAATGGAGTCCTTCCACAATGCATCATTTTGAAGTTAAAAATAATGAATTGCATGCTGAAAACATCAGCATCACCGAACTTGCCAAAGAGTACGGAACCCCGCTCTATATTTATTCCGCAGCCACCCTGCGCAGACATTTTGAAGCTTTTGATTCCGCTTTCACCGGACTCGAACACATGACCTGCTACTCCGTTAAAGCCAACTCCAACCTGAGCGTGCTCAAGCTGCTGGCTGAAATGGGCGCAGGCATGGATATTGTTTCCGGCGGCGAACTTTTTCGTGCTCTCAAAGCAGGCGTACCCGCCAGCAAGATAGTTTTTTCCGGCGTTGGCAAAAAAACATATGAAATTGCCGAAGCTCTCAAAGCTGATATTCTTATGTTCAACGTTGAATCCGTGGGCGAATTGCATCGCATCAACGAAGTTGCCGAGTCCATGAACAAAAACGCTCGCATCAGCTTTCGGATCAACCCGGACGTTGATCCCAAGACCCATCCCTACATTTCCACCGGGATGAAAAAGAACAAGTTCGGCCTTGATATGGAAACCGCCAAGGAAGCCTACAAAACGGCAAAAGATCTTCCCAATGTCTCCCCTATCGGCATGGACTGCCATATCGGTTCCCAGCTGACAACCATCGAGCCGTTCCTAGAAGCTCTCGACAAACTTCTTGCTTTCCGTGATGAACTTGACGCAATTGGTATCGAAATCGAACATCTCGACCTTGGCGGCGGTCTCGGCATAACCTACGATGAAGAAGAACCGCCTCATCCGAAAGAATTCGGTGAAGCCCTGAGCAAAGCTCTTGCTGATAAAGGACTTAAAGTAGTACTTGAACCCGGTCGCGTTATCGCCGGTAATGCAGGTATTCTTGTTGGCGAAGTCATCTACACCAAGAAAACCCCGACCAAAGATTTCCTCATTGTTGATGCAGCCATGAACGACTTGGTACGTCCTTCCCTGTACCAGTCTTACCACCGCATTTCCGAGGTCACCCAGAACAACCGTCCCGAAGTAGACTACGACATTGTCGGCCCTATCTGCGAGTCCGGCGATTTTCTTGCCAAGGATCGCATGCTTCCCGAAATGAAGCAGGGTGAGCTGATCGCTGTTTATTCTGCCGGAGCATACGGTTTCACCATGTCTTCTAATTACAACTCCCGTTTGCGCGCGGCTGAAATCATCGTTGATGGTGATGACGTCATCGTAGCCCGCAGAAGGGAAACCTACGAAGACCTGCTCAGACTGGAATCTTAATTTTAATAGGCCTCCGGCGGTCCTGCTGGAGGCCTTGTTTTGATGCGCTACGCGTTTTTGGTTTATTTTGCCTCCGGCGGCTTAAACCCTTTTGGGAAAAGGGTTTAAGAATCCCAAAACTTTTTAGTAGGGCTTCGCCACTATTGATCTCCATTTTATCCATTATCCCCAATTAAGGGGATTTTCTTTTTTGGGACTTAAAATATAATATCAAATTATGGCCAGACTAAATTCATTTTACTTACCTGCTGAGAACTGGAGCGCCCCTTTCATGCTAGAAGGCGGAGAAGCTAAGCATCTTGGGAAAGTTCTGCGTACTCGCGTGGGTGATACAGTTCGTCTTTTTGACGGCTGTGGGCGTGAGGGGCTTTTTACAGTCACTGATATTACCAAGAGTAAAGTGCAGCTTGAATTGAGCGAAGAAAGTTCTATTCCTGATCCACGGAATATTACTCTTGCTATCGGCTGGAATAAATCAAGCCGCCGCAATTGGATTTTGGAAAAGTCCGTTGAATTACAAACTCGAGGTCTGATTTTTTTTCAAAGTGAATTCAGTCAAGGCAAGGTGCCTTCCGAGATTAAAGAAAGCTGGAATGAAAAGCTTGTCGCTGCTGCCAAGCAGTGCGGAAACTCATGGCTGCCTGAATTTCAGACCGTACCCGGATCAATCGAAAAACTGATTGAAGCTTCCGCCCCATATGCCAACAAACTTTTCTTGTGGGAAAAAGCGGATAAAGATACGGTGCCGGATAATTCTGTTTTTGCCGCTGAATCCACTCTGGCCGTCGTCGGCCCGGAAGGAGGATTCAGCCCGCGCGAAGCCGAATTATTAATAGAAAACGGTTTTAAACCCGTCAGTCTCGGCAATTCTATCTTACGCTGGGAAACAGCCGCCCTGCTCTGCATGGGAACGGCATATCTGGAAAGACAAAAGGCTTGATGCGCTACGCGCTTTATTGAAAAGATTTTTTGCCTCCGGCGGCTTAAACCCTTTTTGAAAAAAGGGTTTAAGAATCCCAAAAACTCTTAATAGTTTTAAATAGGGGAAAGCTTGGCAGGCCATTTTTTATACGACGCTTTAGCTTAACTGAGCGAAGCATAATAAAAAGTTTTGAAAGGGAGAGTCCAGAGAGGGAAAACTTTTCCAAAAGTTTTCCCTCTCTGGTCCCCGAAGGGCCGCCGGAGGCCATAAATGAAATTAGAATTAACAGATAATCAGCCTTTGGCTGACCGTATCCGCCCCAAAAACATCGACGAATTTTTCGGGCAGAATCATATCCGTGAACGAGTTGAGGCTTTTGAGCGTTCTAAACGTTTGCCCAGCCTTCTTCTTTTCGGACCTCCGGGCTGTGGTAAATCTACACTTGCTCTGCTGCTGGCAAAATCCACAGGCCGTCATTTTATGCGCATCAGTGCCCCGGAATCAGGCATTGCTGCTTTGCGTAAAAAGCTGGCAGGCATGGATATCCTTATCCTTGACGAACTGCACCGTTTTTCCAAGGCGCAGCAGGATTTCTTTTTGCCTATTCTGGAATCAGGTGAAATTACCCTGCTGGCGACCACGACTGAAAACCCCTCTTTCAGCGTCACCCGGCAATTGCTTTCAAGACTGCATGTATTAAGGCTTAGAGCCTTGAGTAAAGTTGATTTGCTGGCCATCTGTAAACGGGCCTGTGAAGAACTTGAGATTGAACTCAGTGATGAAAGCTTGAACCTGATTACCTCCATGGCCGGGGGCGACGGACGCAGTATCCTCAATCTGCTGGAATATACTTCACAACTTCCTGAAGACAAACGCGAAATTGAAAAATTACGCAAAATCCTGCCGGAAACAGTTGTTCGCGGCGACCGCGATGGCGATTCCCACTATGAACTGGCATCGGCCCTAATCAAATCCATTCGCGGCAGTGACCCGGATGCGGCCCTTTATTATCTGGGTTGCTTGATCGAGAGCGGCGAGGATCCCAAATTTATTACCCGCAGACTGATTATTTCCGCAGGCGAAGATATCGGTCTGGCTGATCCTTATGCCATGACTATGGCTGTATCCTGTCAGCAGGCTGTAGAATTTATCGGCATGCCTGAAGGATTTATTCCTCTTTCAGAAGCAGTTGTTTATCTTGCTCTTGCACCTAAAAGTAACAGCACCTATGCGGCCTACCATACTGTGAAACAGGAAATCCGCCAGAATGGTATGCTTCCGGTTCCGCTCCATTTGCGCAATGCCACCACCAGCCTGCAAAAAGAATGGGGCTATGGACGCAATTATCTTTACCCGCATTCTTATCCCAATTCATATGTCGAGCAGGATTACCTGCCCCCGGAAATTGCGGAGCGCATGTTTTACGATCCCAAAGATCAGGGAGAAGAGCCGCGCTTGAATGCCTGGTTGAAAGGCCAACGCAGGTCCCGTCCGCCAAGGAAACGTCCTGATCCTAAAAAATGGGGTAAATAGAGATACCGCAAATGGTGCTTTAACATCAGTTTGAAGCTTATTTGTTGCCTGCGTTCTAATGGGGGTGTATATTAGTATACAAACCCATAAGGACACAGACATGGCTTCCTTTAATTCCATAATTGTTGAAAATATTATTGAAAGTATTGATGTCGGATTGATGGTTATCTCTCATGAAGGGAAAATCGTTTTTCTTAACTCAGCGGCATGCGGAATCCTCAATCTCGATATTAAAAAGCACCTCGGCTTCGGCTGGGGGGAACTTTTCATTACCGACGCAACTTTCAATGCTGAGTTCAATCAAGTTATCCTTGATGTCATCAGTGAACAGAAGGCCGGACTCAAACACATTGTTCCTTATATGGTCAAAGATAGTGAATGCCCAAAAAAACTATCCATCACATCTTCCTATCTTACAGAAAATAGTAAAATTGTCGGTTTAGTTTTTCTTTTCGAAGATGTAACTGAAATGCATAACGCTCAAGAACGGGAAAAAAAGATTCTTTCACTCAATGCAGAATTGCAAAAGGAACGAATAGAGGGTCTGGATTCACTCTCACAGGCTGTAGCGCATCAAATACTAAATCCCACCACGGTTATCGGCGGAATGACTAATCTTATTTCACGCAAATTGCCGCAGGCAGACCCCTTACAACGTGAATTGAAAATTATATCAGAAGAAGCAATGAAGCTTGAAGGTCTGGTTGCGGCGGTAAAGACTTATTCAAATATTCCAAAACCCAACCCCGTTGAGATTAGTACTATAGATCTGTTTGAAGAAGCTTTGAGTCATGCTAATTTGATACTCGACCGCATTGGCGAACGGATCGAGATGAAATTAAATTGTGCGGTTGAGCGGGTTAAAGTCGGCAAAAAATTGTTTGAAGCAGCTATTGTAGAACTGCTGCTTAATGCCAGTAACTTCACTCCTGAAAAAATAACTGACGTGCAGGTAGAAATTAAACGGATAAAGCAGACCATCCAGATCAAAATGATTGACCATGGCATGGGGATTGAGGAACATGCTATGAATCATGTACTGGATCCATTCTTTTCCACCAAAGCCAAAGGGGTAGGCATGGGCCTTTCAAGGGTCAAAAAAATAGTTTTCGAGCATCAGGGCATATTGAAAATCGAAAGTGACGGTCCTGGAAAAGGAACCATAGTAATCATAGAGTTACCATGCCCGGACGCAGATTGCTGCCTAGCTAACAATCACGATTAACTGAAGAAATTATTGAACAACTCCTTGATCTGGTAATCGTAATCATCAACAATTACTTTCAAAGTTTCTACGTCAATTCCTAGTACTTCCCATATCTCTTTATCCACACCGGGAAGCACGTACATACCGCCATCAGCAATCCCGATAGCCAAAGCAAGATTATCGGCTACCTGCAATATGCCAGCTTCTTTCTGTCTTACAGTTTTGCTCGGTGCATGATGGTTGCTTATGATTTCTGTCAAGGTAGGCGGAAAATTCCATTTCTCCAGCATGCAGCGGGCAACATCAGAATGGTTGAATCCCAAAGTAATGTCTTCAGCCTCTACAAGAGGAATAAAATTTTCACGGGCAAAAAGCATGGTTTGTACAGCACTGTAAGGCATCTTCTTAAAAAGAATCAGCCTGCCCACATCATGCAGCAGTCCGGCAGTAAACATCATTTCCGGGACAACGCCATCAACCTTTTCGGCGATGACTTTACAGAAAACCCCACATGTCAATGAATGCATCCAAAAGGAGCGCATATCAATAAGTTCAGGCGGGATATCCTTAAAATAGCCTATTGTGGAAAGGCCTAGAGCCAAAGTGCAGAGTTCTTTGCCACCGATCAGGGCCACGGCTCGAATGAGGTTATTAATTTCAGACGGGAAACCGTAAAGCGGGCTGTTAACTAGTTTCAAAAGTTGAGTTGAAAGCCCGACATCAAGCCCGACAACTTCCGCTATATGCTCCGCAGTGCTTTTTGAATCTTCTACAACATCTTTGACCTTGAAAAAAATATCCGGGAATGAAGCAACCTTCAATTCAGCATCAACTATGTCTTCAATGGTGCCTTCATCACGAAAAAAAAGATCCCGCATATCATCAAGGGCAGTTACATGCTGTTCATCCTTGGTCGGCAGTCGCCAGCCATCCATAAGCCTAATCGCAGTTTTATAAACAGCAACATCGAAAAGCTGCATGACGACCGGATCATCATGGTTGACAAACATGAAATAATTACGCGCGTAGATGAAGGCTTTATCAATGCTCTCTTCATCCGGCTCGGCAGCCCCGGATGAGACAACCTGCAATGATTCAATTTTTTGATTTTTGATAACAGAAATATTCTTATTCGTCAGAACTGACCCGGTAGGCAAAAGCATCCTGCCTCCATGCACCAGATCTACGGCTAGAACCATGCCCGGCTGGACATCGTCAATGCTCACAGTCTGCATATTTCACCTCGCAAATGTTGAATGGCAGAATTAAATCTTATGATACGTAATTGTTCCAGCGTGCTGCCTAGGTTTGAATTTATCAGTTACTGCATGCAGTGATTCAGAGTGTCCCACATATAAGTGACCGTTATCAAGCAAATTATTATGAAAACCGCTAAGAACTTTCCTTTTCATCTCTTTATCGAAATAAATGATCACATTTCGGCAGAATACAATATGTGATCGGGGAACCATCTTTACTGAACGGTCCTGATTCAAATTAATTTTTCCAAATTTAATAAGGCGCTTCACTTCCTGGTTTATATGGTAGATATCATTGTCTTTTTCTGTAAAGTATTTTGAGATGACTGGGGCGGGAGTCGTGCGTAATGCATATTTTGTATAAATACCCTTTTCCGCCATTTTTAAAACATTTGTAGAAATATCATTGGCGGTTATCCGAATTCTCCATTTTCGAATATCATCTTTCAAAGCTTCATGAAGAATTATCGCAAGAGTGTATGGCTCTTCTCCGGAAGAACACCCCGCAGACCATATTTTAATTTCCCTGCGCCCGGTTTTGTTTCCTTCTTCGATTAATTTCTTAAGGGTATAATTTCGAAAAACTTTCAGTTGCGGATTATCCCTGAAGAAACTGGTCTCATTGGTCGTTATCAACTCAGTGAGCATGTGCAGCTCTTCAGTTTTGCCTTTGCTATGATTTTTTAAGTAGTTTATGTATTCTGAATAGCTTTTTAATTTCAATTCTGAAAGTCGTGGTGCAAATCTATTCTCGATAAGAAATCTTCTGTTGTCTTGCAAAAAAATACCAGACAACTCATAGATTATATCTCTAAGTTGTATAAATTCTTTTTGAGCAATTTTAATATTACCACTGAAACCTTTCCCTGAAAACAAACCAGCCATATAATAAATCCAGAACGCTTATTTGTTAATTAATTAACAGCAAAAAAAGAGAGGTTGAATTATTTGCTGTATACCTTCTTCCATTCATCAAGAAAAAGGACAGCAGTATCAAGAGGGCTCAACTGTCCTTGCTGTGCGCGAATTGCGGTTACTAAATCATCAAAACCAACATTTGCGGGCAATCCAAGCTTTTCAATTAAATTCACTATATCATTTTTCAATTCTTCTGGAAAGCTATTGTTAAAAAGAACCTCAGTATTCCTTTCAGCAGGCCAACCATCGAAGTTCTCTATAGTAAAATCAATCAAGGATTGCATTCTTACTTCATACGTATGATCTTTAAGTACCCTCGCTCGTGCTCTTTCTATAAATTCTTCACGCTCTTTAGGGTGAGCAAGGTAATGCCCAATCTTTTGATCAAGATCTTCAAGGCTGTCAAAATGTGCCAACTCACCTTCATCAAATGCTTCGGACATAAGTGAACGTTTATCTACAAGTTGAAATGCTCCGCAAGCAGCCAGTTCAAAGGTACGTGGATTTATAAAATCCCCTCGACTGACCAGTTCATCAGCATTGATGGAGGAATGCAGATTAAGATTGATCTTGGTTCCATTAAAAATCTTTACGCATTCATCAGATGAAACACGCCGTCCCTCAAACTGAACATACGGCTCAAGCACATGATCTCCATCCCATTCTGTGCCCCAAATTTTCAGACCGTGATGGATCAATTTGCGGAAGGCCAATCGTCTGTTCGGGTACCCTGCTCCCATAAAAGACACTTCTCCGCCATATTTACGGGCATCAATAGAATTAAGCTCTTCAGGCTTATGGAAATCCGGGTGAGCAGCCAGCGGAAGATACAAAACATTATCAACCCCGATCTGCTTCAACTCGCTAAAAAAGGGTTCTTTCTGGATAACTGCAAAAACATCATAAAAAGGGGCAAATGACTGCCAGTAAGTAAATAAGCGAAAATCCTCCACAAACCACATGGCAGTTTTCACATTATCTTTGCGCAGTCTTTTCAAGGCTTGGTGAGTCAGAGGAGCCTGAGCCATAGCCAGCACCATATCCGGCTCAAAAGTATCAGCCTTTGCCAGAACAGCCTGCGATAACATGTTTAAATAACTGTTTTGCAGATATTGATGTCTATCGGAGGTAACCTTCAGGTCATCGATTGCAGTGTAGGCACCGTAAAAATCAGGGGCTTCAAAAGTTTCCACCAAATGGCCCATCTTTTCCAATGCGGAAATACAAAATCTGCCCACGGGTAATGAGCCGCCGTAAAGAGGAAGTACAACCAGAATCCTCAGCACTTTACTATTATCCATATCTTTACCTTTATCTTTAAGCTGTTATCCAGTCTTTATCTTTGTAAAATTTCTCCGCTAATTCTGGAAATGGGCCATGTTCACCGATATCCAGCAAGCCCAGATGGCAGCCGATAAACTTACGCAGTCTCTGCCTGCGCTCTGCTGTGACATCGTTCCCGGCTTTGAGAGTAAATTGTGTCCCTAGAAAGTCACATCCTGACTCAAAAATGGAAATTCCTTCAGGAAGATGTTCAGGCTTTCGGGTAGCGATATATCTGGAGGATTCTCTGAATGGAGCCAAACATTTCATATCGGAATAACAGGGACGCGCCTCCATGCAAGGGGAGCAATCAGTATCTGCTTGAAGAATGGTATGCCCTGCTCCATACGGTCCGGTTTCAGTGCACCATGCCGAAGAAAGAAAAAAGCCCAGCACAGGCACCCCAAGATGGGCGGCGAGATGCATGGTTCCTGTATCCGGAGTTATCAGCAGATCAAGCCCCGTAACAGCCTCAACCAGCCCTTCCCACCCGGTTTCCCCGGCAAGATTCACAGTGCTGTCTGCAATTGAAGCAGGTAATTTTGAAAGAAGCTTCCTTCCGGCATCGCGTTCTGCTTTACTTCCAAGCAAAAAAATATCCTTATTTTTATTGGCGGACCGTGCGGACATCACTAGCGGTGCCAAAACATCATAGGGCAGGGAACGTCTGCTTTCACGGCCAGCCAGAACCACCCCGATCCCTTTCCCCCCAGGCTTAGCAACTGGATTGACCTCTTTTGCTGGAATCATGTCCGGACTAAGTGCAGCCCAGTAGTCAACAAGATTTATATTGTTGCGCCGTTCAGCAGCAAGCCGAAAGCCCAACTTAAACCACGGATCTTTCATGGACTGCCCATTGACCCGTTTATGTCCCTTGACTTTTTTAGGATCAAAAAGAGATGAAAGGGCATAGTTCATGGTTGAAAAATTTAGATTATACACTTCCTCGAAATCAATTTCAGATAATTGTTTGAAGATTTTGTAATTAACAGGAAGTACAGAATCAAGACCCTGCCCTTCTATCCCGCTGCCGTGAGCAATGAGAGGGTGGATTTCGCAGGTCGGATACAGAATCCGGACCAATCCTTCCAGAGAGTGGTCAAGACAGATATGAACTGTAAATCCGCGATCTTGCAGTGTAAGAACAAGACGTTTGGTCTGGACCAGATCGCCAAACCGTGTCAATTGTATAATCAGAGCCCGTTTCATTAAATATCCGCATCCTTGCAAGGGTTTGATTTTTTAAATTATATATTTTTATCAGCACTTTGTCATTTTACAATGCCCCTACACATTTGATATGCAGGACTTCTATGACTTACTACCCTATTTTTCTTAAAGTGAAAAATCGCAATTGCCTGCTGGTCGGAGCGGGGTCTGTCGGGGTGCGCAAACTCAAGTCAATTCTTGAATGCGGTCCCAAACAGGTTACTGTGCTCGACACGGCTGCTCCTGGAGATGAGCTACTTGAAATCAGCCGCGATGCGCGTGTAAATTTCGAGCAACGTCCTTTCACTGATGCAGATCTGAATGATGTTTTTATCGCCTTTGCATGCACCTGTAATACGAAGGTCAACCGCCGCATGGCCGATCTTTGTGCTGAAAAAAATATTCTCTGCAATATCGCTGACTTTCCTGAAGGAAGCAACTTTATTGTTCCATCGGTGATCAGGCAGGGGGATTTAACATTGGCAGTGTCTTCCGGGGGTTGTACGCCGGCATTTACCAAGAAAATCCGCCGAGAATTACAGGGGATTTTCGGCCCGCATTATGCCGCGTTCATTACTCTAATGGGAAGAATAAGACCGCAGGTCCTTGACCTTGGCAAGGAAACAAGCCAAAACACCGCTTTGTTCAGGCAACTTGTTGCATCTCCGATTTTAGATGAACTGGAGGCTGGAAACATGGTCCAGGTAGAAGAAATTCTTGCTCAGACTTTGCCCCAAGAACTTGTTCCCCGTATACCGGAGTTAATTGATGACCTTATTTGAATTATTCCAGTACGTGATTATCGCCCTCTATCTTGCGGGCACTGTTTGCTTTTTCATCGGAAGTCTCAAAAGCAACAAGATATTGGGAAAACTCGGCAACCTTTCCGCTGTCGGCGGTTTTGCTCTGCACACTCTGGATCTGCTTTTGGCGGTCACCCTTTATAAGGAAACTGTCTTAAGCGGAGGATATTTCTATTTCAGCCTGCTGGGCTGGAGTTTTATCCTCGTCTACTTCGGTCTGTGGTGGAAACTGCGTTCAACATTTTTCGCCCTTACCGCATCCCCTTTCGCTCTGCTGCTTTTCATCATTTCCCTTGCGTCCCAAAGCCTCAAGGTAACAATTCCCGCCCATCTGGCTGGACTTTTTATCGGGCTGCATATCGGGACCATTTTTGTCAGTATCGCGCTTATGGCCATGGCTGCCGGGGCCGGAGTTGCTTTCCTTTACCTGAACAACAAAATCAAAACCAAGGCAAACCTTACCGGAATGGGCAAGGAAATGCCTTCGCTTAATACTTTCGACAATGTAAACCATTGGTCGATTATTATCGGATTCCCTCTCTACACTTTGGGTCTTGCCGCCGGATTCCTCTGGGCCAGAGCTGCTTTTTCCAAAATGTTTTCATGGGACCCGAAAGAAATAGTTACTTTAGTGGTCTGGTTTCTTTTTGCATTTGTCTTTCACCAGCGCATCATGATGGGCTGGAGAGGTAAGAAACCGGCAATTCTGGTGATCATCGTTTTTGTAATCACCATGATTTCCTTGTGGGGGATCAACTTTTTAATCCCCACTCACCATAGCTTTAAAGTCTGATATGGACCATAATATTTACCTGATCGGTCTCAACCACCGCTCCGCAGGAGTGGATGTGCGTGAACGTTACGCCCTGACAAATTTAGAGGAGTTCGAAGCCGGACTGCTTGAAATGGGCGTGCGTGAAGTAATGGCCTTATCCACCTGTAACAGGGTTGAAATACTGGTTGTCTGTTCTCCGGACATTACCGATAGAAACATCCTTGAATACTGGGCAAAACGGTGTTGCGGTTCAGTTAGAGAACTGGAGCCCAATACTTACTGCCATGAAGGATTGAACTCGGTGAAGCACCTGTTCCGAGTCGCTTGCAGCCTTGATTCAATGATAGTTGGAGAGCCGCAGATTCTCGGACAGCTCAAGGAATCATACCGCAAAGCGGTTGAAGCCGGGGCCGCAAGGGTCATCATCAATCGCATGCTTCACAAATCCTTTTTCGTAGCAAAAAGGGTACGCACCGAGACTTCCATAGCCTCAAGCGCAGTGTCTATCAGCTACGCCGCAGTTGAACTTGCCAAAAAAATCTTCGGCGAACTTAAAGGGCAACGGGCCATGCTCGTCGGGGCCGGGGAAATGGCGGAGCTTGCCGCAACCCATCTTTTGAACAGCGGCGTGGAACAAATTTCCATTGCCAACCGCACTTACTCCCGTGCCGAAGAACTGGGCAAATGCATGGGCGGAAAAGCGGTGCCTTTTGAAAATCTTTATGACCATCTTGTGGAGACAGATATCATCATCAGCTCCACTGGTGCACCCCACGCGGTTATCTCTGCCAAGGAGATGAAAAAGGTCATCAAGAAACGCAAATTCAGGCCCATGTTCTTTATCGATATCGCCGTACCCCGCGATATCGATCCGGATGTAAACGGACTGGACAACGTTTATCTTTACGATATTGACGATCTTAAAGATGTGGTTGAAGAAAATAAATCCCAGCGCGAAGACGAAGCGATCAAAGCCCATTCCATCGTTGAATTCGAGACCCTGTCTTTTGGCAACTGGATTAATTCACTCGACCTTCAGCCCACCATTGTGGACCTTTTCAACCGCAGTGAAACCGTTGCCCAGCAGGAACTTGCCAAAACCCTCAAGCGGCTTGGCGATGTGGATGCCAAGACTCACAAGGCCCTCGAAACCATGGCCATGTCCATCGGTAAAAAGCTGCTTCACGAGCCTGTAGCCTTTCTCAAACGTCGTACCGAGGAAGAAGGCAAGGCTGACGAGTTTGTTGATCTTGCGCGGCGCATGTTCAATCTTGATAATGAAACAATTCCTGCGGACGCCCATTGCGGACGGAAGAAAAAGAATAATTTTGAAGATTAAAGGATAAGTTCATGAGAAATTACCTTCTTGAAGATATTTACGAAGAAGATCTGGCTAAAATTGTTGATGCTCTCAAGGAAATTGGCTTTTCCGGGCCTATTGATGATATTTTCTATCTTCCTATCCCTGAAGATCTTCTTCAGGATGTGCAGAAGGAACATTTCGGTGAATGCGGTCCTTATTTCATGGCTCTTGAAGTCATGGAAAACAGCATGAAAATCGAGTTGCTGGTGCGTGCTTCCAACAAAATCCGCTGCGAATGCGTAGCCTATGCCACCCCCGAACAGCGCAACCATATGCTCGATTACATGGATAAATTTATCGCGGATCTCGGTGTGCATTTGTAAATATGCCTCCGGCGGCTCTCCGAGGTTGCCTCCGGCGGCCAAAGAACCCTTTTGAAAAAGGGTTCTCTGGACTTTCCCAAAACTTTTTATATTGGCTTCGCCGCGCTGTATATATGCAATCTTTGCCAAGCAAAATTCAGGATTTAGATCCCATACAGGCAAAATTGTGTTTGAATATCGAAAAGTTCGGAAACCTTAAATCAAATACAAATTTTGCCAGCAGATCCATGCTCGTCGGCGTATCCGGTGGCATTGATTCTACTGCTTTATTGATTATCGCTACCCTGCTCGCTCGTAAATCGGGTGGCAGGGTTTTTTGCGCCCATGTGGATCATAGTTTGCGGGATGAGTCTGCTGAAGATCGCGCTTTTGTCGAAGAGTTATGTAGTCAGCTGGATGTTCCGGTTGAATCGCTTAAAGCTGATGTTGCAGGCTATGCCCAGCTGAATTCCGTGGGACTTGAAGAGGCTGGGCGCATTATCCGTTATGATTTTTTCAACCAGTGCTTGAAGAAATTTAAAGCTGATTATCTGCTGCTGGCTCATCATATCGGTGATTTATCGGAAGATATTGTTATGCGGCTCATTCGGGGCACTGGTTGGCCAGCCCTTGCAGGAATGGACGCTTATGATCCGAAGCGAAAACTGTTACGTCCGTTGCTTTCTACTAAAAAAAATGAGCTTGAAGAATTTCTGAATTCAATAGATTGCCGGTGGCGCGAAGACGAAAGTAATCTTAGTGATGACTATACCCGTAACCGGGTCCGAAATAATATCATGCCCCTGCTCAATGCAGAAAATTCTAATCTGGGTGCAGGACTAATCAGGTTGAAAAATCAAGCTGAGCTTGATGAAGCTTATTGGGATGAGCAAATTGCTGCCGTTTCTGAACATATTGAGTCAGCCGAGAACGGTGAAACATTCTTGCCTTGTTCTATTTTGAACAAATGCCATTCTGCTTTAAGGTTCCGTATTTATAAAAAAATTTTAGATGAACTTGGTCCGGGACACGCCCTTTTTGATTCAATAATGCAACTGGATCAGGCTTTTTCTGCCCGCAAGTCTGGTTCAACCTTCCAATTCCCCGGAAACAAGGTCGTTAAGGTCAATAAAGCAGGGCTCTTATTCAATGTTAATTAGGGCATTGACAGCGACGACAGCAAGGTTTAGAACTTTGTGAAATTTGTTACTAATTCTTTAGGAGGACACAGTATGAATATTCTTATTTTTGGACCCAACGGTAGTGGTAAAGGAACTCAGGGCGCTCTCGCTAAGAAAAAATTCGACCTCGATCACATCGAATCTGGCGCAATCTTCCGTAAGCACATCGGTGGCGGCACCGAGCTCGGTATGAAAGCTAAAGAATACATTGATAAAGGTGAACTCGTTCCTGATGATATCACCATCCCCATGGTTCTGGACGTTCTCCAGTCTTCCAGCGAAAATGGCTGGTTGCTCGACGGTTTCCCCCGCTCTATCGTACAGGCTGAAAAGCTTTGGGAAGCTCTGGAAAAAGACGGCGTAAAGCTCGACTACGTTATCGAAATCCTGCTGCCCCGCGAAGTTGCTAAAAACCGCATCATGGGCCGTCGCCTTTGCGAAAACGATCCTAACCACCCCAACAACAAATTCATCGACGCTATCAAGCCCGAAGGCGACAAATGTCGCGTATGTGGCGGTGCTCTTTCCGAGCGCGCTGATGACCAGGACGAAGATGCAATCAGCAAACGTCACGACATCTACTATGATGACAAGACCGGTACTGTTGCAGCAGCATACTTCTACAAAGATCTGGCTCCTAAAGCTGGCTTTAAATACATTGAACTCGACGGTGAAGGCACCATCGATGCGATCAAAGAGACCCTCATGGCTCAGCTCGTATAGTTCAAAGTTTGCCGATAAAAAGCCCCGCAATCGTACGATTGCGGGGCTTTTCTATTTTGAATTAAAGGAGAGTGATTTATCTAATCATCCTCAACAATAATAGTCGGGAACATGCCCTGCTTTTCCCCGGCCAGATAAGGCTGAAATAAATTATAGGAAACATATTGCGTTCTCTGGGCATGCCCTCTGCTTTCGGCATTGCCGTCAAAACGAGCACCATTTTCCACCAGAATATGTTCAATACGGTTCTGAAAGTCGCGGATAAATGCCGCACCGTCACCGTAAAAAGACATTCTGTCCATGCAAATGGCCTTTCCTTTAGAAAAATTAGCCAGCGACATGGACTGTGTTTCAAGATCGCTTTGTTTGGTCACATAACCCCAAACGATTGTTTCATCCGGAATATCAATAGGCTCGGAAGCGTGAATAATGGTATGGGGCATGACGATTGAACCGCCACCAACAGAAACTTTGTTTTCCTCTGTTCCATGCAGGAATGAGTTAAAGCCGATGAATACTTTCTTGCCGATATTGGAATGAACCAATTTACCGCCGTGAGCTACGACGACCAGTCCGGCAAAGCAGGTATCCACAATAAAACTGTTTTCCTGAGCATTGGAACCGGCTCCGAGTTCCGAATTTTCAATATATGCCCGCTGAGCCACAAGGCAGTTCTCGCCAATATTACAATTCCCTTTGACTACAGCATAACGGCTAACAAAGGCATTTTCAGGAACCCAGACCGGGAACTTATCTGCCAGCGAATCGTAAACAGGCAGAAAGTCACTTCTGCGACCTTTGAGAAAATCAGCAAACAGCCCTATAAGTTCACCATCCTGATCCCATGAAATATACTCTTCAAGGGTCGCCTGCGGATAGCTGTAATCAAATTCGTACTTTCCTTCAGCCTTAATCCAGATACGGCCCGGATCAATACAGACTTTCGAAAGATCACCAGCCTGAACATAGCTGTAATTACCAAGAATACAATTATGGAGAACAGAAAGGTCCGCAGTTGAGAACGCTCCGAGGTAAGCCCCTTCAGTAGTTGTGCCATGGATGTTGGCATAATGCATGGAGACAGTATTCTGGATACGGAAAAGTTCGGGGATTTCTGGATTGCGGGAATGGTTGTGAACCAGAGTTTTGAAAAGGAAACTGTTTACAACTAAAATAATTTCATCACGGTAAAGTTCCGTTTTAACACCGCCGAATTCAACTTCAGTTCCTTCAGCCTTTAGCTCGTCACCGCGGATGTCACTTCTAACAATTATTGAGCGGTCTACATCACATTTTCCAAGAAAATACGATCCTCCGAGATTACTTTCCCGGAACCGGAAATAGATGGGATGGTCAATAGACAATGCGTAGTATGCATAATCATCAGTAAGTTTATTAACATCAATAGTACTGACCAAGGCCTGTTCAACATCAAGCCCCATGGGCCTGAGATTTACATTTACCCTTGATATAATATGATTGATAAGCTTCTTGACTCTTCTCATGTCTGACCTCATATCTGCCGGACGATTGCCCGGTTATGCCAGGAAAAGTTCCCGGATTGCCTGCTTTGCGTTTAAACGCCCTTTACATAATTTGATTTTCAAGAAGGTACCTTTTACCCCGGCACCATTCAATAGAAAAAATGTCGTAATTTTATTAAGTTGAACCATAAAAAAGACCCATCTGAGTTTATGTTTACTCAGATGGGTCAAAAAATATCATGTATTAACTGGAACTGTTAAAGCAGAAAGATTCCGGCAAGCCCCAGCAGCGAAAGAAAACCGAAACTATCCGTAATTGTGGTAAGGAATATTGAGGAAGCCTGTGCCGGGTCACGCCCGAACTCTTTGAGAATAATGGGAATTGCCCCACCTACCACTGCGCCGAGAACCATATCAATAAATAATGCACCGGACATAACCAATGCCAATGCGTAATTGTTGGTTAGCATAAAAACTGCTCCCAACACCAGAAAGGCGATGCAAAGACCGTTGGCAAGGCCGATTTTGAATTCACGCAGAACAGCTTCCCATGATTTCTTACGGTCGAATTTCTCGGTGGCAAATTGGCGAATCATAACTGCAAGGGCTTGCTGACCGGTATTACCTGCCTGGTTTGCTACAATAGGCATAAGCACTGCAAGAATGGCCATCTTTGTAATGTTCCCTTCAAAGAGATGAACAACCCACGCAGCGATTGCAGAGTTCGCAACATTGATAACCAGCCATGGCAGACGCTTTTTCACCGAATATTTCCACGGCGAATCAACCGTTTCATCAGTACCCGCACCAACCATTGACTGCATATCCTCACTGGCCTCTTCATTAATAATGTCAATGACATCATCAACAGTGACAACTCCGAGAAAACGGTGGTCAAAGTCAGTAACAGGCATGGCCAGAAAATTATAATGCGCGATAAGCCGGGCTACTTCCTCTTTGTCTACGTTATAGTTAACGGAGATGAGGTGCTGGTTGTGGGTCAAGTCAGTGAGCATTTTCCCCGCGCGTGAAACAAGCAAATCGCGCATGGAAACAACACCCACAAGCTGATTGCGGCGGCCCACTACATAGGCATAATAAGGAATACTTTTGTCTTCTACTTCCTTGCGTATTTCTGCAATGGCCTGATCAACGGTCATATTGTCGCGGACAATGGCGACCTCGGTGGTCATAACACCACCGGCGGTGTCAGGATCAAAGGTCAGCAGAGTTGAAATTTCTTCCCTGTCTTCGGCCTTGATCTGACGCAAAAGGGTTTCCCGCAGATTATCATCAAGATCTTCAATAATATCCGTGGCATCATCCGGGGACATAATCTCAAGGATACGGGCAGCCATTCCGACATTAAGCCGTTTAATGAGATCCCGCTGATCATATTTTTCCATCTCAGCAATGGAGTCTGCGGCATCACGGATAGGCAACTGCTTGATAAACTTGACCTGTTCTTCCAGACCAAGTTCTTCAATATGATCAGCAGCATCCGCAGGGTGCATGGCATCAATAACCCGCTGGTCAACTTCGCCAGCGCGCCCTTTGCCGTGTTCCTGCCACCGTCTGAGTGGTTCGGGTATTCCTTTTGGATTAGCCATGGCGCATCAACTATACCAAATAAACTTAAAGGTCAAAATTTATCACTTTGAAACTGCTGAAAGTTTAGCTTGTGAAATCCTTCTCAGCCCTTGTGCTGCCTTATAAAACGGGATACGAAATTTCGTTACATGACCTCAAACACAATGTTACAGAATACTAACAGGAATAACATGACTGAAAAAGCATTTACCGACTTCTTTCAGGCCGAAGCAAAAATGTTTCTTCTGGCCACTATAAGAATAGCTTTAAGCGAAGACGGCCCGGACCTGACCTCAATGGGCCTGTTTGAGCAGGACGATATTGCCACTGCTCAGATCATCGCAAAAGAAGATACCGTAATATCCGGACTGCCCCTTATCCACTTGATTCTTGAATTTGCAGATCAGGAAAACAAGTGTCAGGTGCATCTTAATGTTGACGAAGGTGATAAAATCTCTGAAGGAACACTCATCGCGGCCATTCAAGGCCCGGCAGGCCTTCTCCTCAAGGCTGAAAGAGTGATCCTGAACTTCATCTCCCACATGTCCGGAATCGCAACAGAAACCCGTAAATACGTAGACGCGCTGGATCATAGCGAGACTATCCTCCTCGATACTCGCAAGACCCTACCCGGTCTGCGCTACCCTGAAAAATATGCTGTCCTCTGCGGCGGAGCAAAGAATCACAGACTCAATCTGGTGGAAATGCTCATGCTCAAGGACAACCACATTGACCGCGCCGGATCAATCACATCCGCCGTGGAAAAACTGCGCACAAAATACGATCAGGAATGTCCGCCCATCGAGGTGGAATGCCGCAATCAGGAAGAAGTTGATGAAGCGATTGCCTGTAATGTTGAACGCATTATGCTCGACAACATGAGCTTCGAAGAAGCAAAGGCCGCCATCACCACTATTCCTGATGAAATTGAAACCGAGATCAGCGGAAACGTGACCCTTGAGACCATTGCCGCGCTTGCAGAAGCAAAGCCGGATTACATATCCGTAGGCAGGATCACCCACTCCGCAAAATGCTCTGACATGAGCATGCAGATCATACCAATGTAGGTTCTATTTGATGTATTCGGATATAATTGCTGAACAAAAGAAAAAATATGGAAAAAGACTGGCGATTCTGGGACACCATTACCAGTCCGATGAAATCATAAAACATACTGATCTTAAAGGCGATTCACTTGAACTTGCCCGCCAGATCGAAAAGCTGGAAGCGGAATACATCGTATTTTGCGGTGTCCACTTTATGGCCGAATCAGCTGCAATTGTACGCCGGGAAGACCAGAAGGTTTATATTCCCGACGCCAGCGCAGGCTGTGTTATGGCTAATATGGCCCCGGCATGGCTGGTGGATAAGGTGCTGACAAGACTCATCAATGAGACCGGAAGAAAAATCATTCCGCTTGCTTATGTGAATACCCCTGCTGCGGTGAAAACCGTCTGCGGTAAACACGGAGGCACAGTCTGCACTTCCGCCAATGCTGAAAAAATGCTCCGCTGGGCGCAGGAACAAGGGGAGGCTGTCCTCTTCCTCCCGGACAAAAACCTTGCGCTGAATACTGCGGACACACTCGGCATAACTGCTGATAAACGCATGATCCTCAACATCCGCTCCCAAGGGACACAGTTTGATGTTGAAGAAACCAAAGACAAGGAACTTCTGATCTGGCCCGGCCTCTGTGCCATTCACCAACGTTTTAAGCTGGCCCAGATTGAGAGCTTCCGCGCTGAATATCCTGACTGTAAAGTCGTGGTTCATCCCGAATGCCCTCCCGAACTGGTTAAGGCTTCCGATGGTGCAGGATCAACTTCATATCTAATTAAATATGTTAATGAAGCTCCTGCGGGTACTACTATAGTAGTCGGTACAGAAACCAACCTCGTGAACAGGTTGAAGGATATGTTCCCTGAAAAAAACATCCTGCCGCTGGGCATTAGTTTTTGCAGCAATATGGCAAAAATAACAGAAAAAAATCTTGCCGGACTTCTCCAGAATCTGGAGACAACACCTTACGAGGATGTTTCAGACGATATCCGTGAACCGGCAAGGCTCGCCCTCGAAAGAATGCTTAACGCCTGCAAATAAATTATACCGACTGAACCTTTAGCCGGAACCTGTAAAGGCTGCCGAAAATGAGAGATAGGGCATGCAAGAAAACCGAATGAAAACTGAAGTTTTGATTATCGGATCAGGTATCGCCGGATGTATATCAGCTCTGACGATAGCAGAAAAAGGTATAGAAGTTACACTTTTAACTCCGGGAGATGACCTCTTTACCGGTAACACAAGGCTGGCCCAAGGCGGCGTTGTATATACCGGCCCGGATGATTCACCTAAAATACTGGAAAAGGATATTAATACCGCTGGTTGGAATTACAACAATAAAAAAGCGGTACGGACACTGGCTAAAAGCGGACCTGAAGTTCTGAAAAAGCTACTGCTGGAAAAATATCCGGTTTCTTTTCAAAAGGACGATGACGGTGAATTCAGCCTGACCCGTGAAGGCGGGCATGCTGTTTCCCGTATCCTGTATTGCGCCGATCATACTGGAAAGTCGATTATGGACGTGCTGATCAAGCACGTTGCCGACCATCCGTATATCCGGGTCTGCTCCAACAGGACTGCCATTGACCTTTTGACCAACCATCATCACGCCCGCCAGAATGAGTTCAAGTACTCCTTGAGCAATAAATGCCTCGGTGCATACGTGTACAATGAATCACGGAATATGGTGGAAACCTTTCTGGCCGACTTCACTGTGCTGGCAACCGGCGGACTGGGACAGATTTATCTGCACACCACCAACACCCCCGGTTCCATCGGTTCCGGTATAGCCATGGCCAACCGCGCCAAGGCCCGGGTGATCAATTCTGAAATGGTCCAGTTCCACCCCACTTCCTTTTTCCAACGGGTGCGTACAAGGGCCAGTCGCCGCTTCCTTATTTCAGAAGCTGTACGCGGTGAAGGTGCAAAATTGATCAACTGCTACGGGGAACCGTTCATGCACCGCTATGATCCCCGCGGCGACCTTGCTCCTCGTGATATTGTTACCCGCTCTATTCTTGAGGAGATGCTCAGGACCAAGGAAGAATGCGTCTATTTGGACGCTGCCAACCATGTTAAGCAGGATCTACCCACAAGATTCCCGACCATTTACGGAAAATGCCTCGATAATGGTATCGACATCAACAACCAGCCTATTCCGGTTGTTCCTGCCGCTCACTATTTTTGCGGCGGAGTGTTGGTGGATGAAAAGGGCAAGTCTACATTGGACCGCCTTTACGCCATTGGGGAATGCTCCTGCACAGGAGTGCATGGCGGAAACAGGCTTGCCAGTACTTCCCTGCTCGAGGGCATGCTCTGGGGGTACACTTCCGGCGAAGATATCGCCACACGTCTTGAAAAAAAATCCAGAATTCCCAAAAAACTGCTCAATGCTGTCCCGGACTGGGAAAATCCCGGTTCCAACGAAAACGAAGACCCGGCTCTCATCGCGCAGGACTGGGCCTTCATCCGTAACGTCATGTGGAACTACGTGGGTATCACCCGCTCCACAGCTCGTTTAAACCGGGCCATTGATGATTTGCAGAACTTGAATCGCAACCTACATTCCTTCTATAAGCGCACTCCCATCAGCAGGCCTATTATTGACCTGTTCCATGGCAGCCAGTCAGCATTGACTGTAACGCTCGCCGCTCTACGCAATAAAGACAGCGTAGGTTGCCACTACCGCATAGATTAAAAGTAAAAAGGGGAAGCATGAAGCTTCCCCTTTTTACTTATCAAATTTTTCTTTTGGTATGGCGTAGAAGACGCTCTCATCCAGCCCTTTTGAATAATGGCCAATTTTAAACACGTAATCTTTTAACTGCTTCATCAACATCAGCGGTACACCGATAAACTGCTCCTTTGAATGATAGAAGCAAATTGCAAGTTGCGGTCGATCACGCTCGATAATTACCATTGCCCCTTCAAGCATGGGAATCTCTGAATTCTCAATATCAGCAATAAGAAAATCAAGTCGGGGAATGGCCAGTCTTTCAGCTTCCTTACCCAAAGTAGTAAGCTGAACGGTTCCTGCATTTTGGGTCTCGGCTATTCCTTTTACAAAACTGGCACTGCCATCGAGAGCAAAGTCCGCTATGGTTTCGCTGTTCCAAAGCCCCTTGGAAATCAGAGTAAATTTTCTTGAATTATTTAAGATCTGTAAAATTTGCTCACTAAAAGCAGTACTGCCTTGAGGATCAAAACCATAGAGCATCCTCAGCTGCTCTACCCCGGTCAGAAATAAAGCCTCGCTTCCGTCATAAACTCCGGCCTGTACAATGTATTCAACTTTTGAAAGGTCAACAAAATCAAAATAGCTGTGTGCGCCTTCCCCCATCCTTTGGACACTGATCGGTCATTTTAAGGTGGAGTCTACCGTCCCGGTTTCATGCCTTGGTAGGCAGCAGCCATAGCCGTTGTGGAGCGGAGCCCGTCCCCCCAGGGGCGGCCCGGAAGGGCCGAGGGCGGA
>RDSB01000029.1 GCA_004923195.1 Marinifilum sp. JC120
CATTCGTCGTTGGACAAAAGAACTCCCGCCGAGGTATACAGGAGCACTTTCAATGTTCATTGACTTGGCGCATAGCCGTTGTTCCGCTCCGCCCTCGGCCCTTCCGGGCCGCCCCTGGGGGGACGGGCTCCGCTCCACAACGGCTATGTCTGCTGCCTACCAAGGCATGAAACCGGGACGGTAGACTCCACCTTAAAATGACCGATCAGTGTCCAAAGGATGGGGGAAGGCGCACTGTATGCATTTGTAATCTCGTAGAGACTCTCCATTTTTGCAGTCACTCTGTAGTCGTTTTGCTAATTTTTAGAGAGTTGAGTAATGGGATAATCAAAAGGGGATGATAAACAACAGAGAATGGATAAACGTACTTTTCAACAGGGATCAGGGCTAAGTTCATGAGATGTTTTAGCGCAAGGCCATTTTTTTGTTATTTGGTGTTTCTTATTTTCTCATTATTATGCACTTCGTGCGCGTCCACCCTCAATCCAACTGAAAGAATGCAGCATTTAGTGCTGGGCACTGACTTCCACTATGGAATAATAAGAACCAAAGATTTCGACCTGGTCACATATTCACGTATTGAGCCGGGGGCTGAAAACCTGACGATATACATCGAAGGGGACGGGCAGGCATGGAGAAGTCGGTCTAAAGTCTCGTTCGATCCTACTCCGCATAATCCGCTCGGGTTCATGCTGGCAGCATTGGACACGGTTCCTTCCGTTGTGTATCTGGCTCGACCTTGTCAGTTTGTAGGCGGCACAGAGGCTAGAAATTGTGAGGTTTCATGTTGGACCTCTGGGCGGTTCAGTAAAAGAAATGTTCAAGCTATCAATGAAGCCATTTCACAGGTGAAGCAGCAGGCCAAGGCAAAGAACATTCATCTTGTCGGGTATTCCGGCGGAGGAGCAATCGCTTTACTTATTGCCGGTCAAAGAGATGATGTCCTTTCTGTCAGGACTGTTGCTGGAAATCTGGATCATAAAAAATGGACAGAATTGCAAGGGGTTACGCCTTTGGAAGGCTCTTTGAATGCCAAGGAGTATGCGCAGGATTTATGTACGCTGCCCCAAATGCATTATATTGGTGGAAAAGACAGCATCATGCCTCAAGACATAGCCTTTTCATATTTACGTGCAGTAGGAGAGAATTGCCAGACTGCAATTGAAATCATTCCGGACTGTACCCATTCCGAAGGTTGGACCAGTATTTGGCCTGAACTTTGTTCAAATTTTAATTCAACGTTCGGGAAAGAAAGATAGCACTGCAACTTAATTCGTAGTAATATTTAAAATACTTTCGGGCGGAGCAATCCCCAGTTCTTTATTCAGCGTTTCTTTATAGACATTGAAATGCTTTGCCGCTTTGGATTGTTGATGGGTAGCCGCATATATTTTAAGTAATGTCAGAGTCAGACATTCTTCACATGGATTATCATTAAATGCCTTAATCAGTATTTCTTCTGCTTTTTCATATTGATTTTGCTCAGTATGTTTTTCAGCCAATTTTACTACCACGCTGTTGTATAAGCCCAGTAGCCTGTTACGTTCCGGATAGAGCCAGATTCCTTCCTCTCCTTCCAAGAAGTCACCGAGATATAGTTTCTCTACTGATTCCAGTGCTTCAAAACGGGCATTTCCATCGATGCTTGCAACTGAGGAGCTGAAAATCAATGAATCCTGACGAACTTCCGGGGCTATTTTTAAGGAATATTTGCCTTCGAGCTGAATTAAAGTTTGATCGACTCCGGACTCTTCGAGACTCTTACGAATGTAATGAATATTTTTATATAGCTGGTTGGTTGCAGTGTTCAAATCATGGTCGGGCCAGAGAGTTTCAATGAGCAGCTCTTTGGATACCCGTTTGCCCTGCTTGAGGATCAGAAAAGCCGCAAGCTCACGTGTTTTCTTGGAGCGCCATTTTACGAGAGGCTTGCCTGACCAGACAATTTCAAATTTACCCATCGTATGGATCTCAAGTTTGCCGCTATTACTTTCAACATTCTCTTGAGCTGCTGGAGATCTTTTAAGTTTTGTTAGAATTCTGTCAAATGTTGTAGCAAAACGTTTTTTTGAAACCGGCTTCAATAAATAATCAAGAGCTTCAAGTTCAAAGGCGTCCACAGCGAAATCGTCATATCCGGTAACAAAAACAATATGGGTCTCCGGGCATTTCTCTTTAATCATTTCGGCAGCATCAAGTCCCTGCAATTCAGGCATGTCAATATCCAGAAAGATTACTTGAGGCTTCTTTTTTTCAACTGCTTTTAATGCTTCAAGTGGATTTGTGTATGCCCCGTCAATTTGCACAGCAGGATAGTCTGACAGCCTGCGCTCAAGCATCCTGATCCCGGATTTTTCGTCGTCAACAAGTACTACTTTCAACATATGCAACCTGTAATTAATCTTTTGTCGTTATATGAATATTGACGGATGTTCCTTGTCCGTACGTGCTTTTGACCTGTAGTGCGGTTCCGTATACTTTTTCTACTCTTTGCTGCAAATTTGATAATCCGATCCCATTCCCACTGAATCGTTCACCGGAAAGAATTTTAGGAAGTTCTTCTGGAGAAATACCGATTCCTGTGTCTTCAATTTGAATTATATAGCCTGTGTCCACTGGATAGCCATTGATTCTTATGGTTCCGCCTTCTTTCTTCTTAAAGATTCCGTGTGCGGCGGCATTTTCTACTAATGTCTGGATAGCAAAAGGAATAACAGTAACCCCTGAACTTTCTGCTATGTTGAATTCATAACTAAGTTTTTCATGAAATCTAGCCTTTTGAATGGCAAGATATGCGTTTACCAGCTCCAGTTCTTTTTCCAGCGGGATCTGTCGTTTTTTATAATCGAACTTGAAACTCCGACGCAGGTAGTCTGATAAATCTGCGATGATGTCCGCAGCTTTCTCCCCATCTTCATAGCAACAGTCCGAAATGACGTTCATGGCATTATACAGGAAATGGGGATTGATCTGTGCCTGCAGCATGCGCATCTCGTTTTCCACGGACATTTCGTTGACTAATTTTAACTGGGAAAGGGTCCGAACCCTTGATTTAAGCACTTCATTTTCAAAGGGTTTAAACAGGAAATCGTTGGCTCCCGCTTCAAAACAATCGACAAGCCCATCCAGCTTTGTTTTTGCTGTTAGAATGATCACTGGGCATTCCAGCAGATTAAAGCGATGCCTTACTTTTTGGGTAAGCTCTTCCCCGCTGTATTTAGGCATCATTAAGTCAACAATTGCCAGAACCGTATCAGAGTTGTTCAGGATTTCTTGTAACCCTTCTTCCGCATCTACAAAACCTTTGATGCTGTATCCTTCTGGTTTTAGCACACTGGCTGCGGCAAAAATATTCGGATAGTCGTCATCAATTATGACAATGGTTTCTTTCTTTTCCCCTTGAATGAAGAGCTGCTTGTCAGTGTTTGTGGGAATATATGGTTTTTGATTTTTCGTATGCAATGTTTCCGCAGGCAGTTCCTCTGATACAAGTTGTTTGAGCGGAAGTTGCAGGGTGAAAACAGAACCTTTTCCCGGCTCACTTTCAACTATAATATCTCCGCCATGGGCCTGCATGATCTCTTTTGAGATACTCAGGCCGATTCCGAGTCCTCCGTAGCCAATGCTGATACTTTCATCCGCCTGTTCAAAAGAGTTAAAGATTCGATCTTGTTTGTCAGGGGTAATGCCGATTCCGGTATCGCTGACCGATATATAAAGGACTCCGTCCTGTTCGTGCGTGCTAATTTCAATTCGTCCATTTTCCGGGGTAAATTTGATGGCATTCCCGAGCAGATTGTAAAGGACCTGGATGAGCCTGTATTTGTCGCCGTAAACTAGTTCTGGCGAAGATGCTGCTTTCAAAGAAAGTTCGATTCTTTTGTCATCAAGCAAAGGCTGAACTTCCCTGACTGTATAGCCGAGGGTCTGCTTTATATTGAAATTGCTGTTGTGAAGTTTAACCCGGCCATCTTTGAGATTGGAAAAATCCAATAGATCATTGATCAGCCTGTTCAGGCGGGTCATGCTGGAAAGAACCATGTCCATGGATTCGTTTTCGGCTGTTCCCAGTTTTGTTCTTTCCGAACTCAACGATTTCAGCAGTGCTATCATGCTGTTAATGGGAGTCCTAAGCTCGTGGGAAGTATTGGTTAAAAGCTGGTCTTTAACTTCGTTGGCCCGTTTTAGGTTCTGGGTAAGAAGTTCTGTTTTATGGAGGGTCCGCTCATATTTTTTGGCGGCAATAACAGCAAAGCAGAGCACCAGGAAGACCAGTCCCCCCGGAGTATATAATTCGTAGTCGGAAAAGGTCACTCCATATACATACAAGATATCAAACATGACGCAGGATAATACAACGACTGATCCCAGCAGCACCAACAATGCCCCTTGGACTCCTGACGCCAAGGCTTTTGAAAGAACATAGAGTCCGTACATGAACTCAAATAAGAGGAGGATGTCCTTGGTCATGGCTACCGGACCGATGAGATGCTTATCAAAAAAGAAAATTACGCCAAACAGCAGCGCAGCCTTTAAAATTGATATGATTCTTATTTTTCTGCTGACTCTGTCGGGGTAAATACTGTCTATGAGGTGTAAATACAGAGTCCCTCCTGCAATAGAGAGAACGTAATACATTACATAGTACGCTTTAAAGGGAATGCTAGGAATAATGGACCTGATTGTCATATTGCCGGTCGCAGAAATATAGCAGGCGGAGAAAACTGTCATGAGGGCAAGGCAGAACAACACATAGTTGTCTTTGGGCGCCTTGGTGACAATCATTACAAAGAGCAAAAACATCATTGCTGTGAGGCCAAGCAAGAACACATCTTTTGAATGATTTGCCAGTTTTACAGCTGACAGGGAGCCTGCTTTGCCAAGTAAAATGGGTTTGTAGTAGCCACCCTCCTGATAGGTGAAGCTTGCAACTTGAATGGTCAGAGTCAGCTCTTTTTCAAGGAAGAAAGAGAATAAACGGGGGGCATATTCAGGAATAGTGTCTTGAGCTGTACCTCCCGGTTTTCCGACGGAAAAAGCCAATTCATTGTTTGCGTATACCCGGTAGGCCTCGATAGGGGCGACTGGAAAATACAGTTCAATATTTCGAGGCTCACCTCTATTGATTATTTTCAGCTGAAAGGTTCCATAACCCTTACTGCCCATAATTGTTTTGCCGAATTGCTGTCCTTTCCATAGTCCGGGTAGGGTCATGTATCCTTTGGTCCCACTGTAAGTAGAGCTTTCCTGCGGCGAGACATAAGCATCGGGGTAAAACAGCCATTGGCCATTAAGATGAAGCACTTTGTCATGCAAAGTATTTTCTTCAATATAGACCTTGCCTGAATGAACGCTTGGTCCTGCGTTATAGGTATCTGTGAAATAAAGCAGCAGCCAAGTTGTGAAGGCAATAGATGCGAGACTCAACAAGAAAAAAAGTATCGTTTTCAGCAGATCAATATTTTTAAAAAAAGTAATTCTCCGATCCAAGTGAACCATATCTCCCCGCACCCTTTTTTCTCATCTGAATTAGTTTCTTTTATAATTGTTATATTTGTCTGAATATCAAATAGGATAGGGGAAATCATTTTGTCAAGAAATTGGGAAAGGGAATCATCAAATCATGAAAAAATGATTCCATATTTTCAATATATTAAGGTTTGGGAAATTTGGGAAGATTTTGGGAAGGAGGTGGGTGTATAGTGATCCCTTCGTACAATAATGAGCTTGCTATTTTTAATATATTCATTTTGAGAGAGGGGCTATGAGGGGACGTAGCGTTTTGTTTATACGGACAGTTTGGTGGGGGGCGGTATTTTCTGTGTTGATAGCAATACTTCTATTGCTGACGAGAACTGCCAGAGCTGGTGATGTAACTGTTAATGGTGATATTACTGCCGCACAGATAAATACAGCCCGAGGTGGCTTAACCGTCAATGATGTAATCACTTTTGCTGCTCAGTCTGCGGTTACCATGAATGCCGCTGTTGATCTTTCAGGAGGGGCTGGCGGGATTGTTATTGACGGCAGCAGGCAGGTTACAATTCTGGATGGTGCAGCGGGCAGTATCTATGCCCGAAATGTGATCATGGATAACGGCGCCTGTTTTGTAAATAATGACAGCTCAGGTTCCCTTTCTACATTTGTAGATATTTCCCTAGGCACCAACTCGGTAATGTACAATAATGCTGCGCTTTCACAGAGTCTTAACAAATTAACTGTGACTGGTGACAGTTCGACCCTCTCCGGCACAGCTGCAATGGCTTTTGCAAGTCAGGCGGCGATTAATGGTAATTTTGTACTTAGCGGTGCTGGAATTAAAACATTTAGTGGTGGAGTTAATGTTGCGGCCGGTAAGGTGATGAGCATCACAGAGGGAGTGCATACCTTCCTTGGCACAACTGATATATATGGAACAGTTAGTACCAACTCATTGGCAATTGATGCTATAAATATGGGAGTAGTCGGTGGGCCAGCAACCTCCAGTACTGTAAATATACATGCTGGCGGTGTAGTTAAGACTGAAGGTTCCGGTTCGTGGGGGCTTGATATGTTTAAGACCTCTACTGTGAATATTTCTGGTGAATTAATTACTACAGGGGGGTCTTCTCATGCCGTTGTCGGACAGACTGACACAGGCGTTAAAACTTTAACTGTATACAACGGGGGCTCAATCACAACGGGTAAAAGTGATGACGCCTCAGCCGGGGCAACCGCCTATGGTATCCGCTATGCTGGCAGTGGTACCAGCGCTAATAAGAATATTATTGATATTCAGGCTGGCGGGTCTGTTACGACTTATGGTGTAGATGCTATTGGTATTGTCGTCGGATCTCATAATGACATAACCATTGCCGGTGATGTCACAACACACGGAACCGATGGAGTCCATGGTGGAGCTGATGCACATGGAGTAAATGTCAGCAGTAGTAATACGATCAATGTCAGCGGCAACATTACAACAAATGGTGTAGGGGCCAACGGTATCAGGCTTTCCGGCACACATGATAATATAATTCTTTCAGGTAAAATAGAAACAGTCGACGGTGTTGCTATTGAGGGTAATACTAATAACGTCATAACAGTAGCTTCCGCCGGTAGGATTATAACCGGAGGGTCTTCGAGACACGGTTTCTACTTAACCAGTAATAACAATATCAATCATTCAGGATCAATAAGTACAGCCGGAACAAGCTCTTATGGTATCTATCTAAGAGGCGACAGTAATACAATAAACATCAAAAATGGCGGTTCGATTAACACCAGCGGCGGAGGAGGAGCACATGCCATCCGGCTTGATGGCGCAAGCAACACAATCAACGTCGAAAGCGGCGCTTCCATTATAGCAACCGGCGGGGGATACGGTATCCTTACTAATTCCGGCAGTAATACAATCAATATTTCCGGGCTGGTAAAAACTACTTCCGCCGCTACAAACCCCATCAGAACAGTGGGAACAGCCAATATCACCGTGACGGGCACAGGCCGGGTTGAAAGCACCATGAGCGGTTCGAACGGTATCGAGACCAGTGGAGACGGCACTAATATCACAATTCAATCCGGCGGGGTCCTCAGCACTGCCGGAGATTCTGCGCACGGAATAATAGCGTCGTCTAATGCAGTTATTGACATTAGCGGTACTGTTTCTACCACTGGTGCAAGTGCATACGGTATGTATCTCACAACTAATAACAACAGGCTTACTGTAGAAAATGGTGGCCTGATAAAAACCACTAGCGGCAACGCACATGGAATACTTGCGGCAGGTACTGACAATATTATCACAGTTGAGCAAGGTGGTTCAATTCATACGGGAAGTCACGGTATTTGCACAATCGTATCTCCAGATCATTTCGCAGAGATAGGTAATAATCAGGTTTCAATTGCTGGTTCAGTTACAACTACAGGTGGCGGGCTTGGTGTTTATTTGAGTGGTCAAGGTAATACCGCCACAATTGCATCTACCGGAACAATCAGTACAACAGGCACAAGTGCCATAGGAGTATATTTTAAACATGGCGGCGGAACGGCAACCGTGTCGGGTTCTATCACGACCAATGGAAACGAGGCACATGGGATTTATGCTGATCGGACAGGTAGCACCATCACTGTTAAAAACGTCGGATCAGTAAAGACTACAGCCAACAATTCATACGGAATCAGAACATTTGGTACGACAACTAATGCAAATGTCATTGGTAATGTCGGTGCTGCCGACAACACCATTACTATTGAAGCTGGCGGATCGCTTGCCACAGAAGGCACCAGCATGAATACCGACCAAGCCACTGCTGTCAGAGTCGACAGTAATGCGGACATAACTATCGCTGGCGCAGTTACCACAAAAGGTTCTGCCCAGAGTTCCACATATGGTGCTTTCGGAATCAACTCTGCGTATAATAACAAATATACACTTACCAGCACAGGTTCAATTACAACTGAGGGTGATCATTCTGATGGAATAACTGCTTCTGGTAACGGACTCTTTGATATTTCCGGTTCAATTACTACCAGCGGAGGAGATGCTCACGGTGTAAGTTCCGGGGCAAAAAACACCGTAACTTTGAGAACTGGCGGCTTAATTACCACCAGCGGGGCAGCTTCGGATGCCTTGAGGCTTGGGGGAACCAACACTGTTACCGTTGCAAAGGGAGCTAGTCTTACAGCTTCGGGTAGAGGTTCCCGGGCATTATATCTGGGAGCAACAGGCAACACTGTAACTCTCGAAGGTGACGGCTCCACCGGTGCGACCATTGCTTCCAACCACGCAGATGACAATACTAATGAAGAAGCCCACTCCATTTACCTGACCGGGGCAGGAACTTCGGCTAACAGTGCCGGACTGGTTGGCGGTGGACCTCTCGCAGGCGGGGCTTCTAATATCCTGACCGTGCAGAACGGGGCTACCGTTACCAGCAGGGGCCAGCAGTCTTACGGTATTCTTTCAACAGGAAGCAACTCCAAAATTACCCTCGACGGGGAAATCCACACTTACGGGGATACCGGTATCGGGATCATGTTCAATGGGAACAACGATGTTACTCTGGGGTCAACCGGTAGAATCACCACCGAAGGTACTGGCTCAGTCGCTATCTACGCCCATGATCCCTACAACCTAATCCGTATGGACGGAGCCATTCTGACCAAAGGAGCCGGATCATTCGGTATCAACACTGTGGATACCGTTGACAACCGGGGAAGAAATATAAATATTACTGTGGGCGGCAGCATCACCACCCAGGGAACCGATGCCAATGCCGTCAATCTTGGAGCAATCGATAATACCCTGATTCTTTCTAACGGTGGTTCACTCACCACAACCGGGACCAATGCTCAAGGTGTCTATATTTCAAAGACCGGAAACAATATTACTATAGAAAATAGTGCAACAATCACCACCTCCGGCTCTACGGCTAATGGTATCCGTGTTGACGGCACAGGCAATACTATAACAATGAATGGTGCTATCACTACCAACGGGCCAAGTGCACGTGGTATTATCCTGAACAACACTGGAAATATCGTTACTGCTGCCGGATCAATCACCACCAATGGTGGTTCTTCTGCCCATGGCATCCATAGCGGTTTTGATAATACCAACATCACCCTGTCAGGGAGCATTGCAGCCACTGAAACCGGCTCATACGGCATTCTTGCGGATTCATCCAACAACGTAGTCCGGGTTCAGAGTGGTGCGCAAATCACTACCCAAAAGAATAATTCATACGGAGTCTCAATTACTGGAACCGGGAGCAGCTACTACGCCGGAGGAACAATAACTACTTCGGGGGTGAGTTCTCACGGTATAGCTCTTGTTGATCAGACCACCATGGATTTTTCCGGTGCGGTGAATACTGCGGGGGCTGGTTCTCACGGAATTATCACCGACGATCAAAACGGTATGGCGGTGTTCGGGACCGTTTCCACAACCGGAACCGGAGCCCACGGTTTGTTTCTCGAAGGCGGCAATAACGCGGCCCATATTTCCAATTCAATTTCCTCTACCGGTTCCAGTTCGTACGCTCTCGCATCAGGTAAACTTTCAGCAGGAACAGGTGAGAGTAACGTTTTCCATATTCTGAACGGCGCATCGCTGACCGGAAATCTCAATAATATCGACGCTGATAATGATGCAACTACATATCTGACTTTCGGTTACGTCAAGAATGCCAATAAACTTGCTGACCTTACTGCGGTGGATGATTCTTTCAACCTCACATTGAATGGCGATATTGAGTCCGCTTCCACGGGCCGTTGGGATACCTATTTTGCAGGTGGAACGACAACTCTTGCCGGGACCAGTAACCTGCGCAACATGTTTATCGGGGCGGCAAGTTTTGACGGCGCAGCAGTACCTAACGGATCAGGCGGAACAGTAAATCTCAATGCCATAGGCGGTGCATCAGCAACCCTCAACGTTTCGAATAATCTTAATAACTATGGAACCTTGAATGTAGGCAGCGGCAGCACTTACAATATCACCGGAACGCACAACCAGTATAACGGCGGAGGGGTAAACATCGCCGGGACTACAAATATCACCGGAGCGGGAAGGCTGAATCTTAATACTTCCACCGTAGATCTTTCCGGCACTATCAACACCACAAGTTCTGCGGCCTTGATTATTCCTACTCTCGATTTAAGTGCAGATTCCACCATTACAGGGTCCGGTAGTGTGTCAGTTACCAACGCGCTTACCCTAGATCATAATTTGACTTTGTCCGGGACTCAGGCCGTCAATCTCGGTACGGTTAACATTACTGAAGACAAATCCATAATCGACAGCGACGATACCGGATTGACCGGAATCAGTGCGCTCTCCGTAAGCAGCGGGAAGACAGGAACGCTTGATGGTGCGGGCCGGATCTCGGTGAACAATGCCGATGTGGACGGTTCGTTGGTCTTTTCAGGTAGTGGCACAAAGATGATATACGGCACGACTGCCCTTTCCGGGACCATTACCAATAATGCCGGAGCAGCCACCATCAGCACCATTGATCTTGACGGAGATTCTACTCTTAGCGGTTCCGGGAATATATCAGTAAACAATGCACTTACCTTGGATAATAATCTTGCTTTGGCCGGAACAAATGCCGTTTCTATAACTACGGTCAATATTACCGAGTCAAAGAATATTACCGATAGCGATAACAGCGGGCTGACTACCATTAATACCCTGAATCTGAGTGCCGCCAAAATCTCAACCATTGGTGGAGTCGGGGCCGTGACCATGACCAACGTGGACATTGACACCGGAGGTTCTTTGACCCTGAGTGGAGGAGCCAAGACTATCACCAACCTGACCATTGCCGGAACCCTGACCAACAACGCAGCGGCAATGACCATTACCACCCTTGATCTGGATGGTAATTCGGTTCTTTCCGGGAACCAGCGGATCACGGTAAGCAATCAGGTGGTTCTCGACCATGATTTGACCCTGAGCAACAGCGGTGGGGTTCTCTTTTCCAACGGCCTTGACACCTCCGCAGGGGGGACCCTTGTTAACAACACAGTAATTACCTCTGACGGCGTGGTCTTGATTGCTGATGGTGACACTTACGTCATCACCGGGGAGCACAATTTTGCGGGGGGTTCTTTCTCCTCCAGTCCTACAACCGGAACCCTTAAACTTGATGGAGCCAATGCGGGCGGCGGTATTTTCAATACTACCAATACGTCATCGGTGAACATAGCCAAATTACAGGTGGACGGAGCAAAGTTCGGTACTATCTCAGGAACCACCGCAGCCAATATCACCAACGGGATGACTGTAGCCGGAACCCTGGTCAACTCGAATACCGCAGGTATCAATTCCAGCGGAGCGACCAATATTTCCGGGACTTATACCATCAATACAAAGCATACCCACAGCGGAAGCAGCGATTTTACTTCCACTGGAACTATCAACCTTGGTGGAACTCTCGATATCGACGGCACCGGAACCAATAATATAGCGACTCTTGAACTAACTGATGATTCCACTCTTGATGGAGACGGGAATATCAGCGTGGCAAATGCGTTGACACTTGATCATAACCTGACCTTGGCCGGAAACGGCGATACCATCCTTGGTTCAGTCGCTATCAATGCGGGCATGGCTCTGATCAATAATTCCGGCGGCGGCACCCAGACCATTGCAACACTCGATGTGGCGGGGGATGATGCAGAACTTGGCGGGTCCGGGAATACTGCCGTTACCAATGCGGTCGATATTGATAACAATTTTAAGCTTTCCGGCAGCGGAACTAAAAGCTTCGGAACCGTAAATCTCAATACCGCAGGCAAGAGCATTACCGACAGCGGAAGCGGTGCAACCAGCATCAATTCCCTGAATGTTACTGCCAATGCTGCACTGAATGACAATGACGCTACCGCAGCAACTTCCATTACCACTGCAAGCGTAAGTGTCGGTAATATCCTGACCCTTGGCGGTGTCGGAAGTTTTAACTTTGGCGCTCTGAATATGTCCGGTGGGCTGACCAACAATGCGGTTGCCACCATTACAACTTTCAATCAACTGGCAGATCTGACCCTTGACGGCACAGGGACTACCACCATCGTCAACAGCCAGACAATCAATGCTAACACTCTGACTCTGGGCGGAACCGGAAACACAGTTTTTCAGGGCGGACTGACCATTGCTGACGGTAAAAAACTGACCAACAACGCCAATGCAGAGCTGGCGACTTTGACCATTGCTAACGGGCATACCGCAACCATTGAAGGGACCGGGGTAACTACAATTACCAACCTCGGCAATATTGATGGCGGAGCAACTCTCGTTAATATCGGAAAGGTTTCTACTGCGCATACCGGCACTCTCGGAGCAGCATACCAGCTTAACGGGTTGCATACCCAGACAGCCGGAACCTTGACCGTGAATAATCTCGATGTGACCGGCAATAGCGCGGAAATCGGCGGGGACGGAACAGTGATTATTGCCGGACCGTTAACCGTGGATAATACCCTGACTCTTTCCGGCGGCGGCACAAGGAATTTTACCGGAGCGGTGACTCTTGCCGATGGGCAGAAGATTACCGCCAATGGTGCCGGAACAAACAATATCAGCTCCCTTGATGTAGCCGGTGGAGCTGGCGGCTCGGCAACCATCGACGGTACCGGAACCATTACTTTGGGCAGTGCCACCAATATTGCCGGGACTCTGACCAACAACGGCAAGATCTCTACTGCTTACGACTTTAATGTTGCTACCTATAATCTCGGCGGCATTCATTATCAGACCGGCGGGACCTTCAACGTCACCACCCTTGATTTAACCAGCGATGATTCGCAGTTGATTAATAACGGGGAGATCGTTTTCTCTGGTAATACCAATATCATTAAGAACTTGGCTTTGGGCGGAAGCGGTATCAAGAGTTTTGAGGGCGATGTGGCTGTGGCGGCAGGAAAACATCTGACCCTTGACGGGGAAGGCGCAAAAACAATTGCCGGATTGGTCGGGCTTGCAGACGGTTCCAGCATCATAAGTAACGGTAGCGGGACTACCACTGTAAACGCTGTAACCGTGGCTCCGGGGGCAACTGGGGCTATTGAAGGTAATGGAAAGACCGTTGTTACTGGAACAACCACCTCGGCAGCCGGAACCACTCTTGAACTCAACGGCAGTGGGGAAAAGACCCTTGCAGATCTGGATCTGGGCGGAACCCTGAACAATAACAGCCCGACCACCATTACCGATTTGGATTTGACCGCAGCGGCAACTATTGGTGGAACCGGAATTACCACCGTGACCAACCAGCTTGAGCTGGACAACAACCTGACCTTGACTGGAAGCGGCGTGAAGAATCTTTCTGGCGGCGTGAACATGCTGGACGGGAATAGTCTTATTAACAGCGGAACCGGACAAACAAATTTGGCTTCATTGGAAATCAATTCCGGCTCAGTGACTCTTGATGGGACAGGTCCAATCGTGGTTTCTGGTACCAGTAATGTTGAGACCGGAGAAACTCTGAACATTACTGGCAGCGGAGACAAGACCCTTGCCGATGTTGATCTGGGCGGAGTCCTTGATATTGCTGCCGGAGCTAGCGGAACCACAAACCTTGCTAATATTGATTTCGCTAACGGGGGGCTGCTCAAAAACACTTCCGGCGGAACAGTGCAGGTTGGTACATTGGGTATTGCCAGCGGAATTACCGGTTTGATTCAGGGGACATCAACCACCAAAATTCAGAATGCTAATGTCGCAGGAACTCTGATTAAGACCGGAACCGGAGATATTGATGTTACTGGGGCGGGATTTAATGTCAGCGGGGCCAACGGTTATGTCGATATGACCGCAGCTAATTCCGGCAACCTGAATATATCTGACGGTGCGACAATGACAGTGAGCAGCACCCATGATGCAGATGGACGAGGTGCACTCAATATTTCCGGCAATCTGAATGTGACCGGAACGCTGGCTGTAAACTCCGGCAGTGCAATCACTACTTCCGGGGAACTTAACACTCAGGCTGACAGTACTTACAACCTTTCTGGTACGCATAACCATGTTGGGACTGGAGATGTAAATGTTGCCGGGAAACTTGATCTGGCCGGAGGCGGGGCTTTCTTGAACAAGGCTACCGGTGGCACTCAGACCATTGCTGATCTAAGTGTCAGCAGTGGAACCGGAACTCTTGGCGGAAGCAGGGCGGTCAATGTCACTACTGCCAATATTGATGGCAATCTGGATTTTACTGCTACAGCCGACACTACATTTGCCACCACTAACCTGAGCGGAACACTGACCCAGTCTTCAGCCAGCAACCTGAACCTGACCACACTTAATATCGGTAGCGGAAAAACCGGTATACTCGCCGGGACAGGAACAGGTACTGTTACCGCAACTGATGCCTTCATAGCCAGCGGCGGGACATTTCAACTTCAGCGTGACATGGCAGTGGTCAACGCCCTGCAAAATAGTGGAACTCTGGCGTTGTCCAGCAGCGATTCTGTAACTCTTACCGGAGATTACACTCAACTTTCGGGTGGTTTATTCAAGGTAGATGTAACCAGTGCCACTGTTTATGGAAAACTTAGAGTGAAAGGAACAGCCGATCTTACTGCTGGAAACGGTCTCGAAGTGGTGGTTACTCCCAATGAATCGCTCAGGTGCGGGGATGTTCTGTCCGGCGTGCTGGTAGCAGATACACTTAATGCCGGAACACTTGAAGTCACGGATAACAGTGCTCTGTGGAAGTTCACCGGAATTGTCAATGGCAATTCCATTGATCTCAAAACTGAGCGGGGTTTGAAAATCGACAGTGCTGTTGAATCCTGCCCCACTGTATCCACTCCGGCTACAATCGGAGCAGCACATGCTCTTGAAGAGATCATGCAGGGCGAAGCTTCCTCTGACATGGAGGAAGTGATCAGCCAGATGAGTTCTCTTTCAACTGGTGATGAAGTGGCCGAGGCTGTCGCTCAGACAGTACCGATTATGACCGGAGCCATGGCCGCACTTGGAATTAATATGGCAACCGAAGGCGCGACTCAAGTTGTAAATACCCGGTTGCATGGTATGAGCGGACTTTCCTCTGGTGACATGGTCATTGAAAACCGTACCTTATGGGCTAAGCCTTTTTATTCCCATACAGAGCAGGAAAAACGTAATCATGTGGATGGATTCACAGCTTCCAGTTACGGTATTGCCATGGGCCTTGAAGCTGACTTCACTCCCAAAAACAGAGTTGGTGCGGCTCTTTCTTACGGACGGGGTAATATTCGTGGTTACGACTCCACAACCAACCACCGGGTAGACAGCAACACTTGGCAAGCAACAGCCTATGCGGAAAATGGCTTGCCGGAAAATTTTGATATTAACGTCATCGCAGCTTTCGGCTTAAATACAAATGAGTCTTCACGCAATATCCAGTTTGGCGGGCTTCACCGTCAGGCAAAAGCAGATTTTAACTCTTGGCATTTCGTTCTGGATACAGAGTTGCTGCGCAATTTTGCAGTGACAGACAGGCTGACCTTGGCTCCTATCCTCAAAACACAGTTTGTTTATGTAAATGTGGACGGCTATACGGAAACCGGAGCAGGAGACCTTAGTCTTAAAGTGGACAGCAGCGATGAGGATAGCTTTATTGCCGCTCTCGGAGCTAAAGCCAATTATGTGATTTCTGATGCTCATGAGCTGAATTGCTTCGTTGACGTGGGGTATGATTTCCTTGCTGATCAGTCTTCAATAACAGCGGCATACACTGGCGGAGGTCCTGCCTTTATCACATACGGAAACACCCCGGAGAAAGTTGTTTATAACGGAGGGGTAGGTTACAAGTTCACCATGGAATCCGGTCCTGAATTCGCAATGAACTATCAGCTCGAAGCCAGAGAAACATCGCAAAGTCATGTGGGAACCATGAGTTTCAGGCTTCCGTTTTAGGTCGTTGTTGTCATTTGAAAATGTTAACTAAGATTGAATTTTAAAAGATATAAGGGGAAGGTGTAGAATGAATATTAGTAAGAAAGTAAGTGTCTTTGGTGTCTTGTTTCTCATGGTTTTGTTCTGTTTGCCGGCAAATGCTGAAGTCAAGGGTAAGGTCGATAACGGGCAGAAACAACTTTTGAAAATGAGCACCTTGAGCTCTGTTGAAGCCAATCAGGAGTTTCAACGCAATGTGCAGATTATGCAGTTGCAACGCCAAAGGGTAATTCAATTACAGACTCAACTGGAGCAGGCGCAGACAAAAGAATTGAAGAAAAGCCTTAAGAAAGAGCTGAAAGCTGCTACTAAGAAGTTGAATGAAAACAATGAACTGATGGTTAAAACTTACGGATTCTCTTTGAACAGAAATTATGTACTTGTTGTGGAAAAGGCGCACATTTATTTGGAATTGTCCCCTGAAGAGGCAAAGAAGATGGAAAAAGATAAAAAGAAGGCAAAGAAGAAATAGTTATTTCGTCTTGCTACAATCGGTTCAGGTCTTTCTGAATGCAAACAGAGGAACCAATATTTACTGGTAGACTAGATTAAATTCCTGTCCGCAGAACTGCGTACAAAATTCGGTAGTTTTAGGTAGTTTTCGGCAGTTTGAAAAATGGCATGAAATAGCTGAAGGCCTCATGAATCAAAGGGTTAAAGGCGTTCCTGGCTGAAAAAGAATCATCTGCCAGACAATTTGTAACCAGCAGGCCGTCGGTTCAATTCCGATCGTTGGCTCCATGAAAAATTAAAGCCCCACAGTGTGTTAGCATATTGTGGGGCTTTTTTTGTCCGTTTCGGGGAAGGGGAGCTTGATAGGAACCGCGTACAATGTGCAGGCACCAGCTCTGTGATTTTCATGATTCCAAGCAGAAGATAGAAAAAAGCGATCATGAGCAAAGGAGAACTGGATGAACTAATTATCTTGCAGGATCCGCTTTGCTTCAGTGTGTGATGAAATAATCAACCCCGCAGACGGCACGGTGTAAGTCTTCCTCGCTTGCCCTTGCGTTATGGGGGGGGGCTGCTGGGAAGCCTGATTGTCAGATAAGTCCGCTTTCAAGGTTTAAGGGGAAAAGTGCATGGCTGGAGCATTAAGATTGTTACTGGCGGTTGTTTTGCTGCTGAGTTTCGTATCAATGGCTGTGGCCGGGAAAAAGAAACATTTTTCCTCGTCATCGGTGTTGGTGGAAGCCGAAGGACAGGCCTGTCTTGGGCAGGATCGCATCAAAACACAGGCCCGCAGGATGGTTCTGGACGAGGCCAAACGCGCTGCTTCTGAAAAGGTGAGTACCCATGTCTTACGCGAGACCAAGGTGATCAAAGGCATGAGCAGGGCCGAGGGCATTCCTGCCGCGCTGGCTACTCCTCTTCAACAATCATAGCCCGGATCTTTCCTTCAATCATCCCATTTGCCCCGAAGCGGTGAATAACCCGGAGTGCGGTCTCACTGACTATTGTGCCTGATGTTGCCACGCACATTCCGGTTGTTGAGATCACATCCTGATCCAGAATCATGCCGATGCGGATTTCGAGCGGGCTGAACCAGCCGGCCTCGGTTCCACTGACAATGGTGGTGGTAACCTGACCCATGGCTTCGACAATGCGCGGGTCATAAGCCAGGGCTTCTGTTTTCATCAAAGACAAGGCGGCCTCAGGGGAAGCTCCCTGCAAAATGTGCTGGTCGTAATCAAGGGCGCAGCGCAAAATCTGCTGGGCTGAGGGAGGGGCGGAAATGTTCCCGTCAAAGGGCGCGCGCTGGCCAGCCACAAGCTCGCCCACGTGGTCCAGAAGCGGAATTTCCTGTACCAGATCTCCCCCAAGTGCGGGATGGTTCTTGAAAAGCTCGATTTCCTCACTGGACACATGCTCAAAGTTTCCTGTGTATAGTGATTTCAGGTTCTTGCTGGTAATGCCGAGGCTTCCTAACTGGGATAAACGCGCAGCCAGTTCAATGGGCCATATCGGGCTGACTCCAAGCTCCCGGGCTGTCTTTCCGGCCAGACGGGAGCACCGCTCACAGCGACTGGCGGCAGCAGGGTTGAGCCAGCCGATGATATCCGTAAGCAAGGCCACAGCCCCCTTGAGGGTTTTGCTCAGAACCTTTTCCGTTTCTTGTTGAGCCTTACGCAGATTCAGGTGGGTGGATACCCGGGCCTGTACGATGGACGGGGTTACCGGTTTGGTCAGATAATCCACCGCTCCAAGTTCGAGTCCCATGGTTTCGTCTTGCGCCTCGGTCAGGGCGGTAACGAATATCACCGGGATTTTTTTTGTTTTGGGTGATCCTTTAAGCCTGCGGCAGACCTCGTAGCCGTCCATCTCGGGCATCATGATGTCCAGCAGGATTATATCAGGCTGGGGCGCGGTCCGGGCCAGCTTGAGGGCTTTTTCCCCGTTTTTGGCAGCAAGGATGGCATAGTCGTTTTTGAGTGCTTCCATGAGAATTTGTAAATTTTCCGGGGTGTCGTCTACTATGAGTACTCGTTTTTTGTCCATTTGCTCACCTATTCCTTTTCCAGAGATTGGATAAGAGTCTGGGCCATTTTTCCAATCGCGTTCTGTTACTTGGTTCCCGAAACCAGTTGTGTAAACTCTTCAGCAAGGCCATTCAAGATTTCCAAAGCCTCATCAGTATCAAAATCATCAAACAGACGCGCGGCTTTGTCCGCTGCGCCCGTGTAAGGCGTTCCTGATAATACTTCTTTGAGCTCATGCATACTTTCCATGGCTTCGGATAAATTATCTTCCACGCTGTTCTGTATCTTAGTGGTCAAGGCCATGCATTGTTCAGCGTCCACGGCTTGAGTCGGCCCCGCTTCTGGTGCTGGAGGGGCGGCGGGAAACAAGGTTTCAAGGCTCTGTCTGAGAATGTCCATCTGCTCAATCATGGAGGCCAGAAGCGGTTCAAGGTCTTTGGCCCCGGACTTTAGTCCCCGTTCCACTTCGCCAGCAGATTTGGAGAGGGCATCAAATCCCAGATTGGCGGCGACCCCTTTGACCGTGTGGGCGGTGCGGGTGGCCTCTTCATTTTGTCCGTCCTGATTTTGGGCTCGTATTTCCTGCGGTGTATCCAGATACTTGGACTGGAATTGGCCCAGCAATTTTTTATACAATTTTCGGTTGCCGGAAACCTTGGACAACCCGGCCCTTACGTTGATGCCGAGCATCCCTTCCATGGGCAGATCCTCCCCGGTCGGTTCCGCATCTTTTGCTGCCGCCTGCGGGGAGTCCTCTTCCGGTAGTTCCCGTTTGCCCGGTTTGATGTGTTTCAGCAGGGTCTGCAGGAGCAGATCCGGGGCGATAGGTTTGGTTATGTGGTCGTTCATGCCCGCATCAATGCTTTTTTCCCGGTCCCCGGCCATGGCATGGGCGGTCATGGCCACGATGGGCAGCTCGGTTATGCCGGGGAGATTCAGCTCGCGGATTTCTCCGGTGGCGATGAGACCGTCCATGACCGGCATCTGGATATCCATGAGCACCAGATCGTACTGCTTTTCGGCTACAGCTGCCACGGCCTCCTGACCGTTGTTGGCCACATCCACAACCATACCCGCTTTTTCCAGCAATTCCATAGCAATCTGCTGGTTAATCTCATTATCTTCGGCTAGCAGGATACAGGCTCCCCGGATCATATCCAGTCCTTCGGGATGCGTGGAATCTTCCATGTGCCTGCGGGGCTTCAGTTCTATACCCTGTCCGAAAACTTCCATAATGGTATCAAAGAGAAGTGACTGATTCACCGGCTTGATGAGGAAAGCCTTGATTCCTGCATCTTCGGCCTGACGTTTGATTTCATCCTTGTCATGAGCCGTGACCATCAGTACTTTCGGCAATTTTTCAAGCATGGAGTTTTGTTTGATGCGGCGGGCCGTTTCGATACCGTCAATCCTCGGCATCTTCCAGTCCAGTAATACCAGATCATAAGGCTTGTTCTGTTTGGAGGCTTCCTCCAGACTCAGCAAACCATCCTCGCCTGTGGAGGCCGTGCCCACCTGAAAGGTCATGGCCTCGAGGGCTTCGCTGAGGATGATCCGGGCTGTGGGGTTATCGTCAACCACCAGTGTGCGTAAACCTCGTAAGTCAGGTTCAGGGACGTAGCTCACGCTTATGGCTTTGCCTTTGCCCATAGTTACCGTAAAGGCAAAGGTGGCCCCTTTTCCAGGGTCACTTTCCACCCAGATATGTCCATCCATAATCTCCACCAGACGTTTGCAGATGGCCAGTCCCAGTCCGGTTCCTCCGTACTTGCGGGTGGTGGACCCGTCGGCCTGTGAAAAGGACTGGAAGAGTTTTCCTATCTGTTCTCTGGTCAGGCCGATGCCGGAGTCTTGCACTGAAAAGAGTATGGTGGCCGTATCTGCGGTTTCATGTTCAGACTCCACGGAGATGATGATCTCTCCTTTTTCCGTGAATTTTGTGGCATTTGTGGCCAGATTTATGAGTATCTGACTTAGGCGTAAAGGGTCTCCGACAAGGTTCTGGGGCACGTCCTGTCCTATTCTGAACAGCACTTCCAGCCCTTTTTTCTCTGCTCTGGTCGTGATGACATTGGCCAGGTTGTCCATGATGCTGTCCAGATGAAAGGGGATGTTTTCAATGTCCATTTTTCCCGCTTCGATTTTGGAGAAGTCAAGGATATCGTTGATGATGCCCAGCAAATTGTTGGCCCCGGCCAGTATTTTTGTCAGATAATCGTGCTGTTTGGCAGTGAGCTCTGTTTGCAGCGCCAGATGGCTCATGCCGATGACTGCGTTCATGGGCGTGCGTATCTCATGGCTCATGCGGGCCAGAAAATCAGACTTGGCCCGGGTTGCTTCTTCTGCGGTTTCTTTCGCGTCCACAATGTCCTGTTCCATTTGTTTACGTTCGGTGATGTCCTCAACCGTGCAGATTACCTCCGTTGTCATTTGGTCTGCTCTGACCGGGTTGAACTTGAAAAGCAGATCGGCCTTCCTGCCTCCTGTCACCGAGGTATATTCTCCTTCGTAGTTAGTGGTCGCTCCTGCCAGGGCAGCGATCAAAGCTTCTACTACCGCTTGGTTGGATATATTCATTAATGCATCGAATCCGATAAGTTTTTCTTTGGAGCTGCCGAAAATAATTGCAGCCTGAGCGTTGCAGTTGAGAATGATCCCCTGTTCGCTGAAATGGAGAACCCCGACCGGTGAGTTTTCAAAGATAGTACGCAGTTGACTCTCGCTTGTGGCGATACGTTCTTCAGCCTGTTTTCTTTCGGTAATGTCACGGATGGTTCCCACCGCATACCAGCCGTCCCCCATCTTAAAGGCCTCAATAGCCACTTCCACCGGAAATTCGCTGCCGTCAGAGCGCAGGGCCATCACCTCATGAATGTGTCCCAGTAAATCCCCATGCCCGGTCTGGGTGAATTTTTGCAAGGCTGTATTGGCCATCGCCCGGTACCTTTCAGGGGCGATGAGTTCATGCAGGTCTTGGCCCATGGCCTCTCCGGCTGTAATTTCGAACATTTTTTCCGCAGCGGAATTCCAGTACATGATCCGGGCCTGGGCATTGATCATGACCAAACCGTCATAGATAGCCCCGCTCATGGCTTTTACCTTCTGTTCGGCTATGGCCCGTTCATGGACTTCTGCGGCCAGTCTGCGGTTTGACCTCAGAATAATCACCAGAATAAGCAGGGCCGTAAGGCCGCCCGGTATGACCGTCTGCCACACAATTTTCCAATCCATCCGGGTCTGCACACGTACTTCGACCCAGCGGAGGTAAAATTTTTGGCGTTCCGTCTTGGGAATGGCCTTGAGGGCTTTGTTCAAAATATTCACCAATTCCGGCCAGTCCTTGCGTACCCCGAAGGCGAGCAGGTATGAATATGGTGTGGTGGCCGCTACCCTGAGTCTCTCAATATTGTTTAGCCGGGTGGCGTAGGTAATGGTTCCCAGATTATCCATCACTGCTTCGGCCTTGCCGTCCAGTACAGCCTGAAGGGCTTGTTCAAGGTTGCCGACCTTCACCTGTATGATGTCCGGATAATCGGCAGTCAGGTATTCTTCGGATGCGTAACCTTCCACAACCGCGACCCGTTTGGAGCGTAGATCGTTTAGTCCGGAAATGAGCGGAGCATCTTCATGGGTGACCAGAACCATGGGAATGGTCAGGTAGGGACGGGTGAAGTTCATATATTTTTCGCGTTCCGGGGTCGGGGTCATTGACGGGATTACATCGAGCTCCCCGGCCTTGGCCTTGGCCAGTACCTCTTTCCAGGGCAGTCTTCCGATTGGCTTCATGGCTACATCAAGACGGGTGTTCAGCCAGGATACGTATTCTGCGACAATGCCTTGGTATTGGTCTTCCGGGTTGAGGGATTCGAAAGGCAGCCAGTCGGAATCAACTCCCAGACGGATATCCTTGTGAGCGGCCAGCCATTCCTTTTGCTCAGGAGTCAGGGTCAGTTCATATTGTTTCTCAACCTGTGTAATTCCTGTCCAGTGCCTGCGGATATCCATCCAGTCGCTCTGGGTTAGTGTTGCCAAGCCTTTATCCAGAATAGAGGCCAGTTGCGGAGCATCCTTGCGTGTGCCGAATGCCAGAATGGACCCAGGCTTGTTTAAGGGGCCCTGAATCTGCAGGTTGGTCAGCAGATCCTTGGCTATGACATAGGTGGCAACCGCACGGTTGCCCGCGTAGGCATCGGCCTTGCCAAGGGAAACAGCTTGCAGGCATTCCGGTGTGCTTGGGTATTCGATAATATTGACCTGCGGGTAGTTCTTGCGAAAATATTTCACATTGCCAAACCCCTGTTCTAGAGCCAGTTTTTTTTCTGCCAGCTCTTTTTCACCGGCAAAGAAGGGCCCGCCTGAGCGGGCGACAATGACGTGGGGAATGTTCATGTAGGGTTTGGTGAAATTAAGGAATTTTTCACGTTCCGGCTTGGGAGTGACATCCATAAGGGCATCAATGGTTCGGGCCTTGGCATCAGCCATATTATCCTTGAACAGGCCGCTTTTGATATCTGCCTTCAACCCGGTCCGTTTCATGACCAGTCTCAGGACATCCACATCAAGACCTGTCGGGGCTCCATCAGGGCTGATAAAGGCAATTGGAGGCCAATTCGACATAATGGCAACGTTGATTTCAGGGTTTTCGGCAATCCATGCCTTTTCTTCGGGGGTCAGGCCGAGTTGCGCTGCCGGACCGCTCGCTTTATCAAGGCCCGCCCATTTGCGCAGAATGGTTTTGCTTTCGCTTTTGGGGATGACAGACAAACCCTTATTCAGGATGGAGACCAGTTCAGGCCAATCCTTGCGGATGGCAAAGGCCAGTTCCTGCGGACCGCCCGGAACCGGGAAAGCCATTTTCAGGTTATCTATTTCCAATTGGTTTATGATGTAATTTGACGCGGCAAGGTTGCCGATTACAGCATCTACATTGCCACTGGATAAGGCCAGCAGTGCTTCTTCCATTGTGGGGTACAATATGGGGTTGAAATCTGTGTTGGACTTAAGCCAGCCATGATGGGAACTGGAGTCCTGGACCCCGAGGGGCAGCCCATTCAAATCTTCAAGAGAGGTGGGCTGAGGGCCATCCTGCCGGACATAGATCACCCGGGGGAAGGACAGGTAGGGCTTGGTGTAAAAGAAGTATTGTTTGCGTTCTTCGGTGATGCCGACGCAGGGCAGGCCGTCCAGCTTCCGCTTTTTGGCCTTTTCTACAACCTGCTTCCATGTAAGGTCCGCGGCAATCTGGAATTGAATGCCAAGCTCCTGTTCAAGCAGCTTGATGTAATCGGCGGCCATGCCTTTGTAAGCACCATCCTCATCAAAGAATTCGAAAGGGGCAAAAGAGGGGTCCACGCCGAGCTGCACTCTCGGATGCTTAGTCAGCCATTCCCGCTCATCATTATTGAGATTGATTGCGGCCTTTGTCTGTTTTAAATTCTCAATCTTTTCTTGAGCTGCTGAAACCGTCTCCGGTCCCGGCAACAGGAATGCATTGAGAATGAAAACGGCCAGAACAAGCAATAACTCTATCTTATTGAATCGCCATCCTATGCAACGCATGCTTCTTCCCGGACGTTAAGATTTCAGATCGCTAAATCATAGCATAACTATTTCAAAACTAACAAGGGAATAGCCCGATCGGCCCTTTAAAGGCAGCTTTAGTCCATAAACAACTCTGCCTAGTTTGTAATTTTCAACTTGCAGTCTTTCGGAATCGGTTTTCCGGGATGTATATGCAGGAGAAGGGAGGCTATTCGACGATGAATATTTTTATTTGGAGCAGGGAGGCTGATCATCAAAGTTGTATACGCAAAATGTGGCCGCAAACTGTCCGCAAATCTGCGTACAAAGTACAAAATTCGGTAGTTTTAGGTGGTTTTCGGCAGTTTGGAAAATGGCATGAAATAGCTGAAGGCCGCATTAGTCAAGGAATAGCGGGCGTTAGCGGCGGAAAAACCGATCTTCCGCCAGACAATTCGTAACCAGCAGGTAAGTCGGTGGTGGTTTCTATCGTTGGCTCCATGAAAAAGTAAAGCCTCACAGTGTGTTGTCGCACTGTGAGGCTTTTTGGGTTTAGCAATAAGTTACCGTCCGTATTCCATGGATGCGGTTATATTCAGGCTGAAACATTTGAAGAGATCTTCCGAGGGATTGAGCTACGACCCTTCAGCATTTGCAGGGGCAATAGGCTATGTTCCAGAGGCGTTTTAGTTCCTGTGGGAAGGCTGGAGCCTTTAAAAAGGCACAAAAAAGCCTGCTCAGGTGAGCAGGCTTGAAAAATTAGGCTAGTAAAAAGGTGAGTAAAAATTGTTGTTTATTCACCTTTTTCTGCTTTAACCTATTGAAATAATTGGCGGGCAATACAGGACAACAAAACAGTTCATAAGGTACTGTAATTAATTGTAAAATTGTGGCAAAAAAGTTTGCATACTCACAGCCGTACTCACGATTTTTAAAGTCACTGCCGGAAGTTGTTTTTTGAATTAAATTTCGTTTTAGATCAGCTAGTTAGTCATATTTTAGAGTTTTTACGTCCTTTGTCGTTTGACTCACTTTGTCCGCATCCATATAAGGCTGCAAGCGCGGCTTTTTTGGTCACGAAGATTTGAAATTTTGAATCGTGCAAGCCGCAGCTTATTAACTGGTACTGAAATTCCAGAAATAAACTAAGGAGAAATAAATTTGTCAAATTCAAATAAAAATCTAAAAACAGTTAAAAGATACCTCACAGGCTTCCTGTTGCTCTTTATCGGCTTCGCATTGTGCCTGCTCATATATCCCCCTTCATACCTCTCTGCGTCAGCGTACAGGTTTACCTTTTTTATGATGGCAACAGCCTTCTTCTCAATGATGCTGCTATATATGTATGGTCGTATCAAAGTGAGCGATATTCTTAATCAAGGCATTGCCAGTGTAAAAGAAAAGGATAAAGTCATTAATGAACTGATAACGGAAAACAGCCAGCTCAAAGAAGAGGCTGATGGGCTTGTCCGTGATTACGATCAATTGAGTGAAGAAGTTGCTGCATTAGCCAGTGAAAAGGACCGACTGAAAGAAGAGGCAAGCATACTTATCAACGAAAAGGATCAACTAAGGAATGAAGTCTCCGAATTAAAAAGTAAGCCTGAAACAGATGTTCAGCATTCTGATGATTCGCAAGGCTACAAAGCAAAAATAGAATCCTTAGAGACTCAGCTGGCCGAGAAGGAAGAAATCATAAACAAGAGCGGTTGGAAAAAATGGTATCTCGCAGCCTGTTCAGTTATGGGTGAAATCATTCGCGAAAATACGGTCAACTTATCTAATCCGGTGACGATCAAAAGGGATGCCTTTTTCGAGCGCATCAAATCGAACTACCCCGATCAGAATGAAAAGGAATTCGGCTCTGCGAATCGTGTAGCATGGAAGTGCGTTCCCGACACTGTAAAGCACACAGACGGGTCTTCTTAGGGGGTAAAAACTGTTAAAGAAGACTATTTTACCCCTCCTGCCCTTAAAAAACATCCTCATTTAATACAGGGGCTTAAATTTTAAATTTACAATTTAAGCCCCTGTACCCCTTTTACCCGTCTAGCAAACAAATCCGGTTCTTGTAGGCTCGTCCGAAACGTCAAAACACGGAGGAAAAACTATGCGAACCGAAACCAATCATACCGCATACCATCTGCCCAATACGGGCTTTGTAAGACTTGTTGATGTCCTGAAAGTCATTCCTGTTTCCAAGACAACTTGGTGGAAAGGAATCCAGACCGGACGCTTTCCAAAGCCTGTAAAACTTACCGAGCGCACAACCGCTTGGCGGGTCTGCGACATCCACAAACTCATCGAAGAGCTGGAAGCATAGATGTCTGACATGGCGTCTATGGCTTATGGAGGGGGCAGCTTGCTCCCTTCGCCTTCTTCTTTTCCGCATGGAGTGCTTCCGCCCAGCATCGAGGATTCGCTCGATGTCGCGGCTTCGGCCTACAATGTTCCGCTTGCGGTTCCGGCTATCACCTTTCTTGCGGTGATCGGGGCCACGGTGGGCAGGACTCGCGGCCTTGAAGTGAAGCCAAGCTGGATAACACACCCGAACCTGTACTGGGCATTGGTTGCCAAATCCGGCACGGGCAAAAGCCCTTGCTCTGCTGCGATCATGAAGCCGATCCATGAAAAGGATCAGACCGAGTACCAGAAGCATAAGCAGGAGCTTTCCGAATACGAGCTGGATTTAAAGGAATGGAAAGCTGAATTCGCCCGCGCCCAGCGAGAAAATGAAAGCCTCCCGGATAAGCCGGTCTGTCCTGTATGGAAGCAAAGCTATATTGAAGATAGCACCACGCAAGCCCTCGGCACTATTCTGGCCGGAAATCCTCGTGGTGTTCTCTGGTATCGTGACGAATTGGCCGGGCTGCTCTCCGATCTTGGCCGCTACGACAATAAAGGCGGCGATGGAGGTGATAAAGCCCGGTTGCTTTCCGCTTATGATTGCGGACCATGGAAGGTTTCGCGCAGCACTAGAGAAGGGCTGCATATTCCGCACGCCTGCGTTTCCATTTTCGGGACGGTCCAGCCGAAGTTGCTGCCGAACCTCTTCAAACCGCAAGATACGATTTCTGGCTTTCTGCCGCGTTTCCTTTTTGTTCGCTGTGAGCAGGAAGCACCGCCGCTTTGGACATCCAAAAGTTTCGATGGAGAGCAAGCGGAACTTATTCATGGATTCATTCATCAAGCGCAGGGCTTGAATTTCGGGTCGGAAGATTCGCCGCAAATTATCAGCTTGTCAGAGGCTGCGCGTGATCTGGTGCAGGAGTGGTACGACCAGCAGGTTCTGGCCCACTGGTATCAGCCGGAGCTGGAGCAGTTTGAAGCTCTGGCTCCAAAACTGCGCGGTGCGTTTTTCAAGCTTTCGCTGATCATCCACATGCTTGATTGCTGGAGCGCAGGCAAATCCGAACTCTGTCCGGTCCTCCCGGAGTCGATTCAAAGAACGATTCAGTTGATGCAATGGCTTGAGGAGCAGCAAAGGCAGGTCTGGACTCTGCTCTCTGCCGGGAACAAATTTCAGGAGACTACGACCATCGGCCGCAGAGTTGCGCGGGCCATCGTTGCCCTTTCAAAAGATATGAATCAGAGCCTGTTGCCGACTTCAAAAATTGTAGAATTTCTGAATCAAGATTTGGCAGATTCTTTCCATGTGAAAGCGGACGCGGTGGGCAAGAGCTACAAAGAATTGGGCATCGAAATCGGACGCAACAGCCGCGAAAGAGGTGCCAAACTCACCCCGGAAATCATCAAAACGCTCTCCCAATACTTTCCTGCCGAAAAAGGCGTCATACCCGTCACAGGCGTCATTGACCCTGATAAAAACAAAGAAATTCAGATAGATACGAGAATGACGGCTGGAGTGACACCTGAGAATCAGGCGTCACCGGATGTCACCGCAGAAAAGTGCAATAATATCAATATAATGAAACAGGAATGACGGCTATGACGTCTATGACACGTATTTTAGAGTTCTATACATTTTTGGGTTCCATGACGCTCAAATTCTTCCATGGAGTTAACCCTGCGACGGTCATTCGAGCTGGAAAAAGCGACCGAGAAGCGCATGGATTGATGCGTATCTGCTGTCCAAGCCAGTTTACCCAATGTTTCACATTGGGAACTGGCGAGGGAGAAATCTCCCTTCGATCCCTCTTGCTTTTTGAGCCGTGCGAGCACTCCATTCTCTGCGAGGGTTGGACTCCATGAAGAATGAAGAGAAGCGCACCGAATTCGTGAACACGCGGGTCACTCCCACGGAAAAGCACTTGCTCAAAATTCAGGCTGAAGCGGAAGGCATGAGCCTCGGAGATTTTGTCCGCGTGCAGCTCAATCGACCGCGCGTCAGGAAGACAAAAGTCGAAAGGCAGAAGGTCATCCATCTGGCCCGCATCGGAAACAACCTGAACCAGATCGCCCGTTGGGCTAATACATATAAAAAGAATGCCGAGGTCGCGCAGGTTGTGCTGGTCCTGCTAGAAATCAGGGAAGAGTTCAAATGCTTATGAAGGTCTTCCGACACGGAGTCGGACGTGGTTCCAAAGTCATCGGATATGTGACCGGCCAGCATGACGCCAGAAGAAAGGTCACGCCGCCCGAAGTTTTGCGCGGTGATCCCGATTCCGTCTGCGACCTCATCGATACCACCACTCGCAAATGGAAATACACTTCCGGCGTTCTCTCGTGGGCTCCGGGCGATAAGGTCACGCCCGAAGATGAGAAGAAGCTCATGGACGGTTTTGAATCGCTGGCATTCTCCGGGATGGAGCCGGACCAATATTCCATCCTTTGGGTGCGACACGGCCATGCTGGCCATCATGAAATGCACTTCGTAATCCCGCGCACTGAGCTGCGCACGGATAAGGCCTTCAATCCCTGCCCGCCGGGATGGGAAAAGCAATACAACCCATGGTGCGAATTGCAAAATCGCCGCCGCAACTGGGCGCGGCCCGATGAGCTGAAACGCGCAAGACTGGTTAGCCCCGGCAGCTCAATTCAGAGCTACAAATCCGGCAATGCTTCCGAAATCCGGCGCACCGTGACCGAGGCCATTGTTCAAGGCGTCAAAGCCGGACTTATCCATAACCGAGAGGACATTATCAATACGCTGGAAGAGTTCGGCTTCGCAGTACCGCGCAAGGGCAAGGAATACATAACAATTGAAATACCGAAGGACGATAACGATACCGTTTCCCAGAAACGCAAAAACAACCGTATCCGTTTAAAAGGAGTACTTTATGCAGAATCATGGACAGCCGAAGAATTCAAACAACGCGCTGGGCTTGGCCGAGAAAATGAAGCAGCAAATGGACGAGCAAACGCAAAGTTCAAAGCAGATAATTCAAGAAGAATTGCAGAACTTGAGCAGCGAGTTGCAGGAATCCGCGAGACACGAGCTGAGTACCATCGAAGCCGCTATAAAAGCAGAAGTTATTCAGATCAGGAGCCGTCAGGAAAGCTTGATAGAAAGCTTAAAAACAACCTCACGTATCCCGTTGTTGGTCTCCATAGTCCTCACGATTCTGGTCTGCCTAACGATCATCGGAGGGACCATGATCTGGGAGAAGTGGGAAATCAAAAAATTGCAGGAAATATCAGCGAATCTCAAAAATTCTCAACTGGTATCAATAAATCTCACGGAAAATCAGAAAAAATCAAAAATTCTCATCGACTGGGGGATTTCACCATACGTTCAGGAGGGACAGAAATATCTCATATTTCCCAAGGGCGTGAAAATCCATCCGACAACAACCAAGCACGGGGACGCAGCTTTATACATAGAGGATTAAGCCATGAACGAATTACAGCAGAGCTTATTGGATTTGATGAACCGGATCGAACGGGACCAGTCCCAGCGTCTAGCCGCCCAAGACGCCAAGATAGCGGCCTTGGAGCAGGAAATACAAGGCTGCCGGGACTTGCAGACCGAATTGGAGAGAGTATTGAGCGAGTTGGAAAAATTGTTCGCTCGATGAAAAAGTTAATGTGGAGGTTTAAGAAAGTCAGAGACCGGGGAGCTGGGCTTGGGAGGTAATAACTGGTTTGAACTGTTGCATATTTTGCAACAGTTCAAATTTTATTTTTAGAGGATGTGAGAATTCTTGTCTTTTTCTGTCCTTTTTTGTCTTTGGGTCCCAGTTTCACATAATTCCAAAAAATCGCAGATAAAGACAGGGAAGGACAAATAAAGACGGATTGAGTCAGAAAAAGACAAATTTTCAGATTTAAGTTTTTCCTAAATGCGAACGTTCAGCGAGCTGATTTTTCAAGAAACACATAATAACAACTTTGCTTTTTAAAAATTAATTTACGTTTCAACACATTGATATTAATGTTTATTTTAATTATTCATCGTCTAAGTGTGAATTTAAGAGAAGGATAACTGAATATATAGGAGGGAATCAAAATTTTTAAGCCTAATTTTTAATCAAGAGGACAGGAAATTGTTACAACAGCATACGGTGAATTTATTAAACGCCATTTTTAGTCTAGGAGAATATCAAAAGTACAATTGTAGCAAAGAAGTGTCGATCAAAATGGGTAGCTACACTCTCGAGCCAATACTCACAGAAGAAAGATTACGGCAAGAAGATTTCCAGATGGAAAATTGCTGCTACGATGATTTAGAACAATTGAAGAAGGGTAAAGTTCAGCTAATTTCTATACGGGCTCCTGATAGCCAAACAGTTGCAACCGTTTGGTTTATAACTGTCGAGGATAAATGGTATTACAGTAAATGTTTAGGAAAATTTGGTAATAATTTAATTGCACCCCACTCAATTGAAGTTGACGGAGCATGTGTTTTAATTTCGGTTAAAACTGACGAAGTGGATCTCGTCTACGACTATGATGAAACCATTGAAGATATTTCGTGGATTATTTTAGATATTGACGATATTACATTGGAGCTCTTAGCTGAGCTTGCACAAAATTTTAAATGAGCGGGGTAAAAAATGAGTAGAGGTTTGAATTCTTTGTTTCTTGCGGACTTGAAGGATGGAATTTTAACTCCTGTTTTGGAAAGAGTTCTTAAGGATCATACTTTGGATTTTCAAATCAGAGATGATGAGGTTCATATTTATTATCGAGGCGGACAGTTATCATCCATTAAACCTGCAACAGCTAAAGAAAAGTATTCTGTCTCATTTGATAAAAACTATTTGAAGGGCTCTGACTTGGACGTTGATCTCGTTCCTGAGATTACTGATGCAGAGACAGCAGAATTGTGTGTCTCGACATTTCAATCATTAAAACTTGCTATGGATTTTCATTTTGCTAGGCAGCAAAAAAATGAACGAGAATTTCAACAATTGGTCTCACGCGAGAACAGCTATTCCAGCCTGTCGAATAAAACAGACTACTTCATCGTAGACATTGAGTTTGAAAATAAAACAGAGGATGTCACCACTAAGTTTGATTGTATTGCAATCAAATGGCCCAGCGTTTCAGCGGCAAGAAGAGATCCCAACAATAATAAGCTCAAGCTGGCAATAGTTGAAATTAAGTATGGTGATAACGCCCTGGCAGGAAAATCTGGGTTAGTTGATCATTTAGATAAGACATATAATTGCTTACGTAACAATGGCGTATTGGAAAATATTACGTCAACTACACTCAAGCAGTTCAATCAAAAAAGGGAGCTTGGATTAGTCCATTTCTCAAAAAATGGTAACCAAAATGAAATTACTCATTTGCCAGCTAAGCCTGAATTTATTTTTCTTTTTTCCAACCATGATCCTTCATCGTCAACTTTGAGCAATGAAATTGACTCAGCTGCATTTAAGGTTTCATTCGAGAAGCTACAGGAATATGCCGATGTGCGTTTCGCCGTATCTTCTTTCATGGGGTATGGCTTATTTGAAGAATGTGTTCTTACTTTAGATGATTTTAAAAAAGTGCTCAAAGCACAGGCTAGTTAATGAAAATTATTATTCATCGTGGAACAAATGAAATAGGTGGTTCTTGTGTCGAAGTCGAAAACAACGGCACAAGAATCCTTTTAGATGCAGGATCACCACTGGATGACTCCCCTGCTTTTTTGCCAGATTCAATTGATTCGTTTGATGGTGTTTTTATTTCACATGGGCATCAAGATCATTATGGATTGATTGAACATCTTCCTGATGAAGTTCCTTTGTATATTGGTGATATAGCTTGGAAATTTATGAACTCTTTGCGTCTCTTCTTGGAAAAACCAATTTTAGAGGTCAACAACAAGACCAGCCTTGATGCTGGTAAATCTTATTCTGTCGGAAGCATTTCTGTGACTCCTTATCTTGTGGACCATTCTGCTCCTCAAGCTTTTGGTTTTCTTATCGAAGGTGACGGAAAGCGAATTTATTATTCCGGTGATTTCAGAAGCCATGGAAGAAAGTCTCAGACTTTTGATTATTTATGTAAGAATATTCCCCAAAGAATTGACGCGATCCTTCTAGAAGGAACGATGATGAAACGGGATAATTTGGATTTTTCCAGTGAAACAGATGTTGAAAAAGGAATGGTTGAATCAATCAAATCGGAAGAAGGTTTGGTTCTTGTTAGCTGTTCATCTCAGAATATCGATCGGATAGTTTCCCTGTACAGAGCAACCAAAAGAACAGGCCGAACACTCGTTGTTGATATTTATACTGCATGGATATTGCGCCTCGCTCAGCAAATGTCATCAAACCTTCCAGACATTAGTTGGGATAATATGAAAGTTTTTTCAAGGAATAAGCCAGCTTCTGGTTACTATAAAAGAATTAAAGAGCATCACGAGTTCTTCGGTAATTTTAAATATGATCTATATAAAAAAGAGAATGAACTGAGCTTGGACGATCTCCGCGCAGCCCCTTCTGCATATGTATTAAAGATGAGTGACTATTGGCTGAATTATGTGAAGGAGCTGCTGCCCAATTATTCGTCCACAGTGATCTATTCACAATGGGCAGGCTATTTAGACGAAGGAGCCTCCTACTTTAACGAGAATGCAGCGAACTTGCAGAAATTAGAAAACTCTAAATTTGAACTTATCCATACCAGTGGACATGCCGTTCGGGACGATTTGATCAAATTGGTTGAATCTATAAAGCCAAGAACAGTCATACCAATGCATACGGAGCATAAAGATATGTATACTGAATATTTTAAGAATGTGCATATCTTGGAGGATGGTGAGGTATATAAATTATGACAGATATTGCGTGTAATAATGACTCTGTTAATGGAATAGAGTTCTGGGAGTCTTTTTTTGACCAATATAAAGATTTTAGCGACCAAAGAGAATGGGAAAAGAAACAAGGTATAAACGATTTTAATATTTTAACAACGGTACTTAAATCCACAGATGAAGTCCGTTTGCACACGCGCTATCTATATGCGCTACTAAATCCCAAAGGCCTTCACTACCAAGGGACACTGTTTCTAGAAATTTTTATGACCGCTATAGGATATAAAGACTGGTTAGACTATAAAAAAACAAGGGTACGCAAAGAATACAGCCTTATAGATAGCAAAGACGATGATCAGCAGAATCAAGTTGATCTCTATATCACTGATGGAAATAGACATATTATTGTTGAAAACAAATTAAATGCAGTCGATCAAAAAGGGCAAATAGCTCGTTATGCCCAGACTATTCATGATAAATACGACCTTGAACATACAGATTTACTTTTTGTATATCTTAATAAAGGCCGAGAGCCAGAAGGTAGAGCGTTGAAATGGAACAATGAAGGTTACAATATAGATCAAAGTCATCAAACTTTAAAAAACAAATCTTCTGGCTCTAATATTTGTCTTTATATTAGCATTCAATACTCAAAAGAAATTATTTCATGGATTAACGAATCCATAAAAGCCATAAATCATATTGAATCGTTAAAATTTGCTTTAAATGATTACAAAGTAGCTGTTGATAAAGCCACAAAAAAATATATGAGCAATATAATGACACTAGAAAAATTCTTAGAAGGCAAAACACCAAAAGAAGAAAATCAATTTTACCTTCAAGCTATGCGTGCTGCTGAGGAGTTACCTAAACTCCAGATACGTTGGTTTAAAACAATGGTAAAAGAACTAAAAAAAACTATGTCTGGATATGAAACTGAAGGGAAAGCAATACCTATTTCCGTTGCTGAATGTCCAGAGCTGGATTCATTCTTTTACAAAGATAAAATGGCATCTTTATATATTAATAAAAAAGAGAAATCTTCATACAACAAAGGGTGGTTTTGGAAAATAACTACTGGAAAATTTTGCAACAAAGCTTTGCTCTGTATTGTATATGGTAGGTATTATTTACATGTCGGCTTAGTTCCAATTGATTTTATAGATTCTGATATAGATTGTATTAGAATCAACCTGTCGAAAAATGACGACTTTATAAATAAAAATAAGTCTATAGACTTGAAAGCATATGATGCGATGCGTAAAAAACTGCCAAATTTTATCAGCAATGCGGTCAATCTTATTGAAGAACTTCCTGCCTTGAAAGACTTTTCGACAAGTTTTCAAGCAAATCTTATTAAAGAGTTGCTTAAAGAGGATGGTGTTTAATTTTTCTATTTACGAAAAAGTAGACAAAACAAGAACATAAAATGTCGCAAATAAACCCCACATATATAATCCCTAACTCCGCAGACCTCACGGCCAGCCTTGCCGAGAACGACCGTTTGCAGAAAGCCATCGAAGAGAAACGCTTCTCGCAAGACAATTTGTGGGATGTGATCCAGTTCAAGTTGAAGGTGGACTGGACTTATAATTCTAACGCCATTGAAGGCAGCACTTTGACCTTAAGCGAAACGCTCTTTTTCCTGCGCGAAGGTCTTACAGTGAATGGTAAGCCACTTAAAGATTTTCTGGACGCCAGAAATCATTCTGAGGCCATTGATTTGCTTCAGGACGCCATCAAGAACAAGCGGCCTTTTTCTACTGGGTTTATGAAAGAGATTAATGCCCTGATCCTGAATGGGGTCAGCTACACAGCAGCGCAGACACCGGACGGGCAGAGCACCAAGAAAAAAGCCCATGCAGGTGAATACAAAAAGCATCCCAATCATGTTTTGACGCCAAGCGGTGAGATTCATACTTATGTTGCGCCGGAACAGGTGGCTGCTGAAATGGATCAACTTTTTGAATGGATTGCTGAGCAGGAGCGAAACGGAATCCATCCACTGATTATGGCTACCATCGCGCACTATAATTTTGTACGTATCCATCCATTTGATGATGGAAATGGACGCGGGGCAAGGCTTTTGATGAACCTGCTGTTTATGAAAAACGGTTATCTCCCTGCCGTTATCAACAATGAAAACCGTCAGGATTACTTTGAATGTCTGCAACTGGCAGACAAGGGAGATCTGGCTTCTTTTTGCCTATTCGTTTCACAATCCTTGCGGGAAACTCAGGAATCGGTAGTAAAAATTCTGGAAGAGAACGGCAATAAGTAAGAGTGATGAATGGCGCGGAATTCAGCTATCCGGAAATTCCGGATAGCTGGGGGATTTGCAAAATGATCTGGAGCGGGATTGAACTATCCGGAAATCCCGGATTGTTGGAAGATTTACACAATGAACTGAGGCGGAATTGAACTATTAGGAAATTCCGAATAGTTCACAGAGAACATTTTCATAGGATGGGCATCCTCAGCCCAACTCCAAAACTCCCGGAACCGGGGTTACGTCCACAAATGCAGCAGGATTCTGTTCAGCTTCCCAAAGATCACGCTTGCGCTGGAGATTAAGCCAGAGGTCGGGGGTAGTGTTAAAAGCCCGTGACAGGCGTATGGCCATAACAGGGGTTACACTGGTCTTTTCATGGAGGACTTGAGACAGATGCTTGCGGCTGATTCCTAAATGGGCAGCAAGGGCCGTTACAGTCAGTCCCAACGGTTCCATGTAGTCATACTTTATAATTTCGCCGGGGTGTGTCGGCTTACGGGTAGCGGCGTGCATGTTGCCTCCGTGTTTAGTGGTAGTCTTGATAGTTTACTACGTAGGCATGGCCGTTTTCAAATTTGAACGTTAATCGCCAATTGCCGGAAACCTTTACGGAATAATGATTTACAAGGTTTCCTTTCAAGGGATGCAGATTAAAGCCCGGAGCGTTCATATCCTGAACGTCAGAGGCTGAATCCAACCTGTCAAGCATCCGGCCCAGCTTTGGCGCATGTTTAGCCTGAATCCCTTTTGTTGTTCCGCTATTAAAAAAAGCTTCAAGGCCCTTGTGGGCAAATCCTTTAATCATAATGTAACCTCTAAGGTAACACGGGTCAATGACCCGTGTTAGCCTTTTTCGCGTTAAGCTCTTTTCTTAAACGGGATCACAGTTCCGCCGTCACGCAGACTATCAAGGTAGTCTGAGAAGCTTTGCATCATTCGGGTACGTTCCTCAACGTATTGAGCATGGTCGTAGGCTGCGCGGACTTGGTTTTTCTGGACATGTGCCAGTTGGCGTTCAACCAAGTCGGTAGACCATCCTGCTTCATAGAGCAGGGTTGTGCATGTTGCTCGAAAACCGTGGAAGCAAAGCTGGTCTTTTGTAAAACCCATACGGCGCAAAGCGGTATTGAGTGTGTTCTCAGAGAGAATGCTTGAATTATTGATGACGCTGGGAAAGACATATTCAGACGGGGTATTTAAATCTTTAATCTCTTGAAAGATTGATAAGACTTGTCTTGAAAGAGGGACTATATGATGGTTACGCATTTTCATGCGGTCGTTAGGCACGCGCCATACTTTGCGTTCAAAGTCTATTTCTTCCCATTTCATACCGCGTATTTCTTTTGAGCGGGTGAAAGTATACATCCCGACACGCAAGGCTTGCTTCACAATGTAGTGTCCGGTGTATTCCTCAATATAGCGTAACAGCTTGCCGACTTCTCTTGGATCGGTCAGGGCCGCACGATGTTTGCGAGTCTTCGTGACGGGAGGCAGCGCGCCTTTTACGATTTGTACGGGATCACTTTCAACCTTATCGATGAAAACAGCGTATTTGAAAACCTGAGAACACAAAGAAGCAACCCTGTGGGCTGTCTCAATAGTTCCTTTGGATTCAATGCGTTGCAGTATCCGAAGTATGTCCTTGGGTGAAATCTCAGAAATGGGCTGAGAGCCTAAATATGGGAAAACGTGATTTGAAAGGCGTCCCTGATTTGTGCGGTAGGTCTTTTGCGTCCATGACTCTTGGTTCTTGTCCAGCCACATTTTGGCTACCAGCTCAAAAGTATCATTTTGCGCTTGAGTCTCGGCTTGCTTGGCTTCTTTGACCTTTTTAGGGTTCCGTCCGCTCTTTAAGGTCTTGGCGGCATTAAGATGTGCAAGACGGGCGTCAGCCAGACTTGTTTCAGGATAGGTTCCAAGACCCAACATAGTGGCCTTGCCTTCAAAACGATAACGATAACGCCAGAATTTTTTACCTGTAGGTTTTATCTCGATACAAAGACCGCCCTGATCTGCGAGGCGGTATATTTTTTCTTTAGGTTTGGCGTTCTTAACCTGTGTGGCTGTAAGGGGCATGCTTGTCTCCGTGTTTTGTGAGTATGACCAAAACTACGTACTCACCATACTCACAAATGTACTCACAATTGGTGAGTATGTCCACAGACCGCATGGGAGTGTATGGGACAAGCAGAAAAGAAAAAACCCTGTGTTTACAGGGCTTAAAGTGTCCTATGGGACATTAAATTTTTTTATTCTGGCGGGCAATACAGGATTCGAACCTGTGACCTTCAGCTCCGGAGGATACGTAATCGTATCCGGTGTATGTTATTTCAGGTGGTTAACACCCGTTCTTACCCATTGAAACCTATTCAACTCACCTAAAAAGGTGAGTTGAAGGTGAGTAGGGGAGAAAGCGATACAATTGGTGGATCAATGGTTATGGTAAATAATTTTATTTGATGCAAAGAGGGAACGAATTGTTTTTAAAATATTTTCTACTGGATAATTCGTAATCATTTGGCCGTCGGTTCAATTCTTATCGTTGGCTCCATGAAAAAAGTATAGCCTCACAATCTGTTCTAGTATTGCGAGGCTTTTGCTTATGGTGGGAAAAATTATGAAATCGTGCGGACAATATGCGGATTGAAGTGCCCTATAGATGACGGACAGTCTTCGAGAGGTTAAGGTCAGCTCATGGAGAGACAGTCATGAGTAACCGAGAGTATTCAGAAGAATTTAGGAAGTCTGCCGTCAAGCTCGTCACCGATCTAGGCTATTCATATAACGAAGC